>NZ_JBDMZG010000136.1:0-17323 GCF_039769035.1 Pacificibacter sp. | reverse complement strand
TAAAGGTGGATAGTGTTGCGGATGGGCAATTAAAAACACATAAAAACAATGGGTTGGTGCCGTGTGGGGGCACCACAATATCAATAAGTTAGCAGTTTTTTGTGAGGGACCGATGTTTTTTGGGTTCCATATGGGTTCCAAAAAATGTCTGCTAGATGGCGATTTTGTTCTCATCTGGCGCGTTCTTTTTTACAAATTTAATCTGTAGCCAGCTAAAAAATAATCGGCAGCCAGTTAAAAAACCTCTGGAGCCTGTCACGTCACACGCTTTCCGCAACACCCTGGTTAAATGGACCGACACGCGATACCCCACGCGTGGGGCTTTTAAGGCATTCTCCCAGAACATTGGCCATTCCAACGTCGTCACCACAGTCAGTGCCTATTGCCCCGTTTCGACAGAGCGGCAGGCAAAAATTGATCAAAGCGGACGGCGGCTAGTAGCTGGCGGTTACAAGTGCGTTGCTACTTCCAGTAGAGTCGCTAAAAATGGGACTGATATTTGGCCCTGGCGGTCAGAGTTGGACCTGAAAGGGCATTGAGTTGAACGCGGTTGAGCTTAACAACAATCTCTTCAGGCTTCGGTCTCTTAATCGCCATTCTTAGTCCTCCGTCTTCCTAACTATAGGGACGGACCAATTCAAAGGGGGAGGCTCAGGGGGATGGACGCCCCGAAGGTATTGAGGGTGTGGGCGTGGACTGTAAGGCAGGTGACGGGGACTATGCTTTCCTCAGTGGATGGCCGACAATCACAGGCGTGCATGTTAAGCCATTCATGGGCATCCGACCTGAAGGGCAGCGCATCTTTATGCGCGACTGCGATTGGTGGCGCTGCAAAGACGGAAAGATCGTTGAAAATTGGTGCATGGTTGACACTCTTCACTTAGCACAGCAACTCGGTCGCGATGTAATTACAGAGATTGCCTGATAGCAGACTTTCGCTGCGACTAAGCAAATAGGTCCTTTGGGCTCACAGCTGCCATTAGGTCGATAGCAGAAATTCGCGTTGATAGGGCACTGGTAGTTATCATGACGGCCCAAAGCCGACATTCAGTGGTGGTCTGCGATGCTGGGCCGCAGCCCGCCAGACCGGACTTTCGCTGCCAATGCAAAATATGTGATGGGTGAATGCACACAGTGCGGACAAAGCGGACTTATGCGGCTGCGGCTATGGCTGACGCAGCATTTGTGCGCACTTGCAGCGGTTCCCTTTCGGTAACGGAGCAACTTCAGCGAAACCGTACATTCAAAGCCGTGCAGACCAGCAGAACCCATCTCTCCCGTTCGTTGCGGTCTGTTGCAACAGTCATTGTGTAGACAAGACAGCCGAATTCTTGAAGTTTTCCGCGGTCACTCGTAATTTAAATTTGTGGTCTCGAAGTCTGATTGTATTGCAACTTAAATGCGATTACATTTGGGTGCTTGCGCCTTAAGTATCAGAGTTCGCTCGATCGGTAACGTTTTGGAATGTGTCCATCTAAGGAGGTATTCCTCGAAGCATGCCCCTGATTTCCTTAAGAAAACACTATTTTTGGCTGCTCCATAGCTAGTGTGAAAGGCTCTCGATTCACCGTGGGTTCACAGCCGAGACAGCAAAAGCACAGAAAAACTCTTGTAACATTTCACCGTGATGTTAGATTGAGCCGGTAGATGGACTGGTAAAGGATTCCTGAATGCCAACGCAGGAAAAGACAGAAAAACAGGATTCTAGAACGAGCGGCGAAAATGAGCGCCGAATTTTGCGGCGCGATCCCAACCCACATTTGTTTCGACCTCTCAAGATACGTTCGGTGACGGTTCGAAACAGGATCATGTTGTCGCCAATGTGCCAGTATTCCGCTAAGGACGGTCTCGCTAACGATTGGCATTTAGTTCACCTTGGTGCACGTGCTGCTGGCGGCGCTGGTATTATTTCAACTGAGGCGGTTCACTCAGAACCCCGCGGTCGCATTACCAAACATTGCCTGGGATTATGGAACGATAAACAACGCGATGCCCTCGCACGTATTGCTGAGTTTGTTGAGTCAACTGGCGCAACGCCAGCGATCCAACTGGGTCATGCTGGCCGCAAAGCAAGTGTCGGTCGCCCTTGGGAGGGAAGCTCGCAGGTGCTACCCGAAGATGGTGGCTGGCAGACAATTAGCGCGTCACCGCAGGCCTACGCCAGGGGATTTTTGGTCCCCGAAGCTATTTCGCCGGGCGATATTTCTAAAAACATAGATGCACTTGCGCGATCTGTCCGGCGCGCACGCGAGGCTGGTTTCAAGATCATCGAATTGCATGCTGCCCACGGGTATTTGTTTCATCAGTTTTTCTCGCCTCTCAGCAACCAGCGGAGCGACCAGTACGGCGGTTCCTTTGAGAATCGGGTGCGATTTTTTCTCGATTCCCTAGATGCCGTTCGAGCAGAGTGGCCTTCTGATCTGCCATTGTTTGTGCGCCTTTCTGTTACCGATTGGGTGAAAGACGGCTGGGGCGTTCAGGACAGTGTACGCCTATGCAAAATGATGGAGGAGCGCGGTGACGTCGATCTGATCGACTGTTCCTCGGGCGGCAATGATCCGCGTCAGCAGATTCCGATCCACCCCGCCTATCAGACCGGATTCAGTCAGACGATCAAACAGGAAACCGGGCTGATGACCGCAAGCGTCGGATTGATCAATAGCCCTGATCTAGCTGAGGCAATTGTCGCAAATGGCTGGAGCGATATCGTCGCGCTGGGACGCACCTTGATGAGCGATCCTCACTGGCCGTTGCGTGCCGCTAACGCATTGAAACACGACTCCAATTTGTGGCCAAAACAATATGAACGTTCGAACATTTTTTGATGACAGTGAAACTGCCGATCGGCTAGGAGAATAAAGTGAAACTCAACCTAACTGTAGAGAACCGTGTTGGCCAATATTCACGGGCGTTCAACGCTAAAAAATTGGTCATCGCCGGCTGGACCGGTCGCAATCTCGAGGCGATGGAAGCACATGTTGCCGAGCTTGAAGAGATTGGAATAGCGCGGCCCAAGAGAATGCCGGAATACTATAACAACGGATTGAATCTGTTGACCACGGACGAGTCGATTCAGGTTGTTGGTGATAGTTCGAGCGGTGAAATTGAATTTGTCCTTTACATTGACGAAGAGGAGATCTTTGTCGGGCTTGGGTCAGACCACACCGATCGGGAAGTCGAAAAGGTAAACGTCACAGTTTCCAAACAGGTCTGCCCAAAGCCGGTGTCGACAACGGTTTGGAAGTATAGTGACATCAGCGATCACTGGGAGAGATTGTTGCTGCGTTCTCATGCGGTCATCAATGGGGATAGAACCCTGTACCAGGAAGGTCCTGTGACGACGATGAAGGATCCGATGGACCTGCTTGTGGAGTTTGAGAATAGGGGGGGCGAACGCAACGGGTTGGTGATGTATTGTGGCACGCTCGCGGTTCACGGCGGCGTCCGCCCATCGCAATCATTCGAGATGGAACTACACGATCCGGTTATGACCCGCAGTATTAGACACTCCTACAGCGTGTCGTCCCTGGAAATGGGCGACTAGACTGGCTCAGATAACTGGGCTGATATTCTTCAAGAACGACTTGATATGATGCTCGGCTGCTTTGCGTGCGGCCGCTGGATCACGCGCTCTGAGAGCGTCGAAGATGGCCTGGTGTTCGTTGAGAATATTTCCGACTTGCTGTTTCTCGCTTAGAGATATGAACCAGAACCGCAGCGAACGATCGTGCAGTCCCGCCAAAATTTCGGAGAGAACCTGTTCCTTGGAGGCGCTTGAGATCGCAGAGTGAAAATCACGGTCTAGTTCCATAAGCTTATCGGTATCTTGAGCTTCTGCTGCAGTATTGAGTTGCTCGATGATATCAGTGAGCCGTGCAATATCCTCTTGGTTGCAGCGGTCTGCCGCCAATTCCGCACAATATCCCTCCAGGACAATTCGGACATTGGCAATCTGCGTAATTTCATCAAACGAAATTGGCCTCACAATCAGCCCCTTGCGAGGCATAACATCTAGCATGCCTTCAAGCCGAAGCTGATCAATTGCCTGACGAACTGGGGTTTTTCCGAATTCCAGATCGGCACTTAGCATCGCTTCGTTCAGATACGAGCCAGGCTTATAAAACAGGGTAATGATGCGGCGCTTGATTTCTTCGTACGCGCCTTCGCGCTGACTCTTATAGTTTTTTGACATTTCCGCTTCTTCTGTGGTTTTTAATTTCTCTGCAATGTCGGTGATATTTCAGTAGAATGGAAGAAAAATCCAGCCATTTTTGACGTTGCCAGCATCGCGACCTCGTTCATGCCGCCCCTCGGCTAGGTTTGGCAGCATCAGTGAAATATCACTGTAATTTCTTTTGACATGTTACAAGGCTTTCTTTAGAGTAAAGATCAACGCCACAGAATCATTAGTTTGGAAACCAACTGGGAGACACGGCATATGGCCATCAAAGCAAAGACGATCGTTGATATCAAAGCTGATGCAACGGTCATAAGCCATTCGCGTACGGATGTAGATGTCAGAGACTTGACGGTGACGATCGATGAACCGATCGCACGCGGAGGAACCAATCTGGGACCATCGCCTACTGAAACTGTTCCTGTCGCCTTAGCGAGTTGCCTGTCGGTCATTTCACACAAAGTTGCGGAAAATTTGGGTGTTCATTTAGCATACATGACCATTGGTGTGGTCGCCAAATTTGACCGCAGAGGAGTTACTCTGTCCGAAGAGATTGACGTTCCATTTGTGCAAATGGATGTGGAAATCAAAGTGACCACCAATTCAACCCCTGAAGAAATCGAAGTTTTCAGAACCGATGTCGGGCGGTTCTGCCCTGTTTCCAAAATGCTCCGGCAATCTGGCACCGTCGTGAACGAAAACTGGAACGTAACTTACGTCTAACAACAACGGGAGGCGCTCAAACGTGGAAGGGTTTGGAAATTGCGAATTGGCGGTGAGCGGATGACCGAAAGCCCATGCTTCTTTCCAAACCACAATGTCGGCAATTGGCTTTCATGCCTCAGTCGGCGCGTGCGTTGCGGCGGTTCAGAATTCGGGGAAACCGACCGATGACCATCTTCATACAGCAAGTCGTCAACGGGCTAATGTTGGGTGGTCTCTACGTGATGGTTGCCGTTGCCTTCACATTGATCGTTGGGATGCTGAATTTTCTGAATTTCACCATTCCTGCGCTGTTTATGGTGGCAGCAGTGACAACCTGGGCCACAATGGCGGGGGGATTTGGTGTTGGGGTTGACAGCGTTCTTGTCTCACTTTTGGGGGCTGACAACAGATGGATAGCAGGTGCAATTCTTGCGCTCATTGTCGTCACTCTTGCCTCTCTCGTGATTGAGCGGTTCACCTATCGCTACACGAAAACCAAATATGGTGATTCAACAGAGCATGCACTGCCGCTTGTCAGTTCGTTAGGGTTTCTCATTTTTTTCGAACATCTCGTTATTAGTATTTGGGGATCGGATGTTATGACGGTTGCATCCCCGTTTGGTAACGCGAGTTTCTATATCGGGGCGATCCAGTTCAGCGTTCCGCAGACGATAAGCTTGGTCCTTTCACTGATCATTGTCTTTATGCTGAGCTATCTCTTGCAAAAGACAAAGCTCGGTCGAGCGCTGAGAAGCATTGCTGAGCGGCCAGATACTGCATTGTTGATGGGAATCGACGTTGGGAAGATCGTTCCAATCGTCTACATCATAACCGGACTGCTGTGCGCCATGGCAGGAATATTGTTCACCATCAACTATACAACTGTCGACGCCTATGTCGGCGACCGTGTTGCATCGATTGCTATTGCCGGGATGGTCTTAGGCGGCTTGGGGAATGTCTGGGGCGCCATTCTTGGTGGCTTGTTGATCGGCATGATGGAAGTTTTGTCGCTTTATTTTTTTGGCGCGTCCGCTGTGAAAATCTCGATCTGGGGTTTGGTCCTTGTGTTTCTGATCATTCGTCCAACCGGACTGTTTGGGCATACGTCGATTGGCAAAGGGAAATTCTGAAATGAGCGGAGAACTCGAAGGCCTCTTGGTTATCTTAAGCCTGAACACAATTTACGCTTACGGCGTGTTTCTGGCCGCATCCTCCGGGCAACTAAACCTTGGCGCTGCTGGGTTTGTTACACTCGGGGCATATGCAAGTGGCTACCTTACCAATGGGTTTGACGGGTTAGGGATTCCCATCATCGCAGGAATCGCTATTGCAGTTTTATTCGTTGGTCTTATCGCCTTCCTGATTTCGTTTCCGATCCTACGAACCAGAGGAGTATATATGGTGTTGGCAACGTTTGCCTTTGCCGAGGTTGTCGCAGGTCTGGTGATCAACGCCGAGTTTCTCGGCGGGGCCGCCGGGATGCCAATCGATGTATTTGTACCATTTTACGTCTTAGTTTTCTCTGCCATCGCAGTCGCTTTACTTTGCTTTTTCCTCATGTCAACTCGCTTCGGGCTGGCCATGCGCTCCGTTCACGACGACGAAAATGTAGCGATCCTTTTTGGCGTGAACGCTCGGATGGTGCGTGTTTGGGCTTTTACGCTTGGTGCTGCAGTCCTGGCATTTGGTGGCGCGCTTTACGGTCACCACTACAGTTACGTCGAGACTCAAAACTTCAATTTGCTCCTGTCGATTTACGTCCTTCTGTACGTTCTTTTGGGTGGGACGCAGACGGCCATGGGTCCGTTGGTCGGGGCCCTCTTCTTTACGTTTATCCCGGAAATCCTGCGCGTAATTGGGAGTGCCGTCGGACAGCGGTGGATCGAGGATGGCAGGCTTGTGGCATTCGGATTGATCATTGTTTTGATGATGGTCTTCCGCCCCGAAGGCGTTGTGACCCGCACCATGTTGGCTGGTATAGTCAATCGGAAAAACCGAGGATTGGAGGCGGAGGAATGAGTAACAATGCGCTATCAATTTCCGGGCTGTCAAAAAGCTTTGGCGGGCTTGTGGTAACGGATGACGTTTCATTCGATGTCCCAACTGGCAGCATAACAGCATTGATTGGGCCGAATGGCGCGGGGAAAACGACCGTTTTCAATCTACTGACGGGGGTGTACCCGATCGACAGCGGTGTTGTGACCTTGGATGGCAAGAATATTACGCATGTCCCGGCCCAGGATCGAATTTCAAACGGCCTGTCACGCAGTTTTCAAAACATCAGGTTGATGCCGCATCTCAATGCTGTTGAAAATGTCATGCTAGGGCAGCACAGCCGGGCTCGTTCTCTGCGACATCAGTTGTTTCCTCTTGGGCTAGTCCCGGGAAATCGTTGGGTTGCTCAGGCAAAGCGGACACTGCACGACGCGGGTCTGGAGGAGTATCCGGGCCAGATCGTGGCTGATCTGCCTTATGGTATTCAAAAGCGCATCGAGATTGTGCGCGCCATCGTTTCTGAACCGTCGGTCTTGTTGTTGGATGAACCGGCGGCGGGATTGAACGAAGCTGAAACCGAAGAATTGCTTGCGCTGCTGCAACGAGTGGCCGCAAAGGGCATCACCATCCTGGTTATTGAACACGATATGCACTTTGTTCGAAACCTTTGTGACAACGTCGTGGTTTTGAACTTTGGTCGAAAAATTTTTGAAGGCTCACCTGATCAGGTGGCCTTGAACCCGGATGTTCGAGAGGCGTTTCTGGGAAGTGACGAAGATCAAACCGATGATGCGGGCAAAGCAAGTGTCGGAGGTGTTGCCAATGCTACTTGAGGTATCTGGGCTTGATGTCCGTTATGGGCGCACTCACGCTGTAAAGGCGATGGACCTTGTTGTTGAACAAGGCGAAATCGTGACCGTTCTGGGCGCCAATGGTGCCGGAAAAAGCTCTCTGCTCAAGGCGATACAAGGAGTTGTGCGGTCCACTGGTGACGTAGTTTTCAACGACCGACTTTTGAACAAGCTTAATGCACCTCGTCGTGTTTCAAGCGGATTGGTTCTGGTTCCAGAAGGTCGTCAAATCTTTACCAGCCTAACTGTGCATGAAAACCTCCTAGTCGGGGCTCAGATCAGGTCTGACGATGTCGGTGTTGAAATCGATGAATTCTATCAGCGGTTCTCAAACTTGGCAGACCGTCGGGATATGCCTGCCGCAGTATTGTCAGGTGGTGAACAACAGATGCTTGCTATCTGTCGTGCGTTGTTGGCTCAACCCAAGCTGTTGATGTTGGACGAACCATCACTTGGGCTCAGCCCCAGGTTGGTGAATGTTCTGTTCGATCTGATCAAACAGCTGAATCAGCAAGGGCTTTCGATCCTATTGGTCGAACAAAATACCCACAAAGCATTGCAGGTGGCGCATCGAGGCTACGTTCAAGAACTCGGTAGAACTGTCATGTCCGGAACGCCAAGCGAATTGGCGAGTGAAGAAGGAAAACTAGAGCAAGCCTATCTGGGCGGTTAACGGGAAAGCTAATCAAGCCGGCGCGCCGCGCCAAAACGGAACCAAAACTCACATGGTCCAGCAAATGGAGGAAACACAATGAAAAATTCTATACGTGGCCTTACAAAGGTTTTGTCGCTCGCTAGCGTCGCCACACTATCGGTTTCAGCGGCTGCAGCTGACATAACAATTGGTCTAAGTTACGGAACCACCGGTCCCTTTGCGACAATCAGTCGGGCTTCTGAAATCACGTTCGACCTGGCAATCGAAGAAGTCAACGCTGCTGGCGGCATCAACGGAGAGATGCTCAGGGCCGTCAAATTCGACACTGGGGGTGACCCCAAACAAGCTGCACTGGGTGTGCGCAAGCTGGCCAAGGACGATGGAGCCCTAGCAATTGTCGGCCCGTTTTCGTCTGGCGAAGTAAGAGTTGCGTTCCCTGCAGGTGAACGCGAAGGTATTGTCCAGATTTCCAATGCGTCGACTGCACCCAAGATGGCTGACAAGTTTTCCTATGCATTTCGCTATACCATCGGCGAATACCCACAAATGGTCCGCGTCATTAAGACGTTGCGGGAAGCCAACGACTTGAATAATGCGGCAATTGTTTACGGGACCGACGACTTTATTTCCAAATCAGTCGGGCTTCAGGTTATGGCGCCATTGTTTGAACAGTTCGGCGTTGAGACCTCATCGGAACCTATTGGCTTTTCGGTGGCGGCCTTTGATCTAGCGCCACAGGTTGCCCAGTTGAAAGAGATGGATATCGACTACATCGGATTTGGTGGGATTGTTCCTCTTGCTGTGCGTTTCGTTAAGGAAATGCGGCGTCAGGGAATTGATACACCCATCGTTGGACCGGGCGTATTGGGCGATCCATTGATCATCCCTGGAATGGGAGGCGATTGTGAAGGCTGTGTCTTGACGACTTACTTTTGGGCGGAGCGGGATGAAACAACCAGAGCGTTCAGCGAAAAGTTCAATGCAGCTGCTCGGGAAATTGGCATAGATCGCCCATTCCCCCATCAGGTTGATGCGTCGGCTTATGATGCGGTTCTGGCAATTGCACAAGTCATGCGCGAACAAGGCGTAACTGGTGATGTAGACAAGCTTACAGAAGAGCGGACTCAAATCCGGGATGGCCTACAAACCGCGAGATTTGACGGTGTGATCGGAGAAGCCTGCTTCGGGGAAACCGGTGATGCAAGACTTCCCGGCTATGTCATGAAGCTCGAGAACGGTGGCTGGACCCTGCTGGGTGAACACCCTGCTCCTGCCTGCGAGTAGACCAAAACACTCAGGTCCGGCGTCGGACGATGCCGGGCCTGCCTCATCATTCAAAAAGAATTCAGTCCCCAACTGTCGTTTCAGCCCACTTGCTGAGCGTTGAATTCCAACACGCCGAGGTTAAACAATGCCCCCAATCGCTTCCAATCAAAACGCCACATCCCCGGAAAACTTCGGGAAAAGCACTGAAACAAACGCAGAGCAGCTCGACGCCGTAATCGTTGGGGCCGGTTTCGCTGGTTTGTACATGCTTCATCGGCTCAACGAAATGGGATTGAAAGCAAGGGTTTTTGAAGCAGCCCCCGACGTTGGTGGCACTTGGTATTGGAACCGGTATCCCGGCGCACGTTGTGACATTGAAAGCATGCAGTACTCCTATCAATTTTCCGAAGAGCTGCAGCAAGAATGGAACTGGAAAGAGCGTTACGCCGGTCAACCTGAAATTCTGGAATATTTACAGCATGTTGCTGACAGGTTCGATCTGAGAAAAAGCATCTCCTTTGAAACACGGGTCACGGCGGCAACATATGACGAGGTCTCCTCCCGCTGGTCAGTGCAGACCGACCAAGGTGAAGAGGTGAACACTCGTTACTTCATCCTGGCAGTGGGGTGCCTCTCTACGACCATATTGCCTCAAACCGAAGGCTCGTTCGATTTCAAGGGACCCGTTTATCATACAGGAAAATGGCCTACCGAAGGCGTCGATTTTACCGGAAAGCGTGTTGCCGTCATCGGAACCGGATCATCGGGTGTTCAAATTATTCCGCATATCGCTGAGCAGGCTGAACATTTGAGCGTGTTTCAGCGTACGGCTGGCTACGTGGTTCCGGCGCAAAACAGACCACTGGAGCCAGAGGTTGCAGCGGAGATCAAGTCCCGATACGCCGATTTTCGGGCCGAGGCTAAGGCCACGCCAATTGCGTTCATCTTCCCAACACATACTGACTCTGCGCTAGATGCCACCGAAGCGCAGCGGCAGGAACGCTTCGAACAACAATGGAGGGTGGGAGGCTTACCTTTTGCAGCGGCGTTTGGCGACCTAATGACTAACGACGAAGCTAACAAAATGGTTGTCGAATTCTGGCGCTCCAAAATGCGCGAAATTGTCAAGGACCCGGAGACTGCCGACTTGCTGACCCCGGATCAGGTCTATGGCTGTAAACGTATACCGTCTGGAACAAATTACTTTGAAACGTACAATCGACCGAATGTTACACTGGTGGATGTTAGCGGTACGGGTGTGGAAAAGTTCACCGAGAACGGAATTTTAGCAAAGGGTCAAGAGCACGAAGTCGACGCAATCATAATGGCGACAGGGTTTGACGCATTAACAGGAAGTGTCGTGGCCATCGATGTAACGGGTCGAGACGGCCGGAAGATTAATGAAAAGTGGAGTGAGGGGCCTACCAACTATCTAGGCCTGGCAATCTCCGGGTTTCCCAACATGTTCAACATGTTGGGCCCAGGATGCCCGGGTGTATTGGCGACAATGGTAACCGGCGCCGAGCATCAAGGCGATTGGATCGCGGATTGCATTGCTTGGATGGATCAAAACGACAAACGCAGCATCGAAGCCGAACTGGACGCCGAAACAGCTTGGGTGAAAGAGGTGCATGAACTGGGGATGAAGTCTATCAGGTCCACTTGCAACTCTTGGTACGTCGGAGCCAACGTTCCGGGCAAGGCCCGGGTCTTTATGCCATATGCTGGCGGCTTCCCTAGTTACGTAGCTCGATGTGATGACATTGCAAAGAACAACTACAAAGGCTTTTCCCTTGGTTGATTTTGGGACGGCATCACCGCGGCAAAACTCCAGACTTTCCTGCGGACAAATAGTCTGGAAAAAAATTCCTTAGAACCAATAGGGGCGAAAATGAAAAAAACTCTGGAAAACAAGTGGGTCAAGGCTGGCAGTTTCACCACCCGCTACGTTGAGGCCGGACAGCCCGGCAATCCAAAAATCATGATGCTGCATGACGGGGCCTTTGGTGCCAGTGCCGAATTGTGTTATTCTGCTTTGATTGCCGAACTTGAAAGCGACTATCATATATTTGCACCCGACCTCCTGGGTTATGGAGCTACGGATAAAGCCTATTTCTTTGATCGTTCGCCCCTTGACGGCCGCCTACGTCATTTAGAAGATTTTATCGATGCACTGGGCATTGATGAGGCTTTGTATGTCGGTTGTTCATTCGGAGGTTCACTGACTATTCGCGCCTTGCTGGAGGCGGATAACCCCCTGCGCATGCGCGGTGGGTTTAGTATTGCCGGTACTGGTGGCCCGTATCGTACAGCAGAAGGCTTGGCAGCGTTGAGTGCTTATAAGCCCGATGAAGAGGGCGCTAAAAACTTGGTCGGACTTTTGGTCGATAATATGGCCCATAGGGATGAGCAGGTTGCCGGTCGACTAGAAGAAAGTAAGCGTCCTGGTCATTGGGAGGCTTTAGCTGCGCCGCGCTTTAGAAGTGAGGATTTCCCCAGAGCTATTCCGGCCGATACACTATTCGATGATTTGGCAAATCTCGAACTTCCTTTGCGACTATTGGAATGCTCGAAGGATGCGTTAATGGAAAAGGGCTGGTCAGAAAAAATGTCGAACCTATCACCGCAGATTTCTGTTGTGTCACTGGATTCTGGGCACTTGGCAAATCTTGAAGATCCCAAAACCACCGCCGGTTTGATTCGCGACTTTTTTGAGATGCTCACAAGCCCCCAATAGCACAAACTTGGTGCAAGTGGCGGCACCTTAATACCCAAACTAGAAATATTCCGAGGAAAGAACCAAAATGACAATCAACAAAGAACACAAAGAATTCTACGCTATTGATATGGAAGACGATGGCTGGGTGACACCTGAAGGATACCCAGAGGGCATGGCCCAGCTTATTTTGGCCGGTGCTCTGGATGAAGTGAATAAAACAGGAACCCGGACACGACTGCTAAGGTTTCAGCCTGGGATTTTTACTACGGTACCTTTTGTACATGACTATTGGGAAGAGGTGTATCTGGTCAGCGGCGATTTGACAGTAGGCAATGATGCCAATGGCGAAGGTGGAGAGTCCTTTTTCCCTAACACATACGCTTGTCGTCCACCCGGTGCATATCACGGTCCGTTCAAGTCAGAAAACGGATGTCTACTTCTTGAAACCCATTACTACGATGAGACGTGATCGATGCCATTGATCGAAGATCTTTCCTCGGCCCTTGAGGCAAGGCAGACAACCGCACGCAAATTGGCGGAAAACTGCCTTGAACAGATCACGAAAACAGACGGTCAAGGGGCAAACACGTTTGTTCATGTCGATCATGAGGCCGTACGGATGCAAGCGGATGCAATTGATCAGTTGCGCCAATCAGTAGCCCAAGTTTCCCCATTTGCGGGCATACCGATTTCGATCAAGGATCTCTTCGATATCAAGGGGCAGAGGACCAAGGCAGGATCGATCGTCAAAAATGAGTCACCGGTTGCTGGTATCGATGCCGTTGCCGTTGGCCGTTTGCGTGCAGCAGGGTTCATTCTGATCGGGCGGACTAACATGACCGAATTCGCCTATTCGGGTCTTGGTCTCAATCCGCATTTTGGTACTCCCCTAAACCCGTTTGACCGTCAATCTCAGCGAATTCCTGGTGGGTCTTCATCCGGAGCGGCCGTTTCTGTCACGGACAAAATGGCGATCGCTGGTCTGGGCAGCGACACTGGTGGGTCCTGCCGGATCCCGGCAGCAATGTGTGGGATCACTGGATTCAAACCGACCGCGCGAAGAGTGTCTTTGACAGGTGCTTATCCTTTGTCCTCAAGCTTGGATTCAATCGGTTCGATTGCCTCAAGCGTATCATGCTGTGCTGCTATTGACGCCATAGTCAGCGGAGATGCCAAGTCGCTGGTGGTGGACCAGTTTCCACTTGCCGGGCTACGTATTGCAGCGCTCAGCAACTATGTTGTCGAAGGTATGGATGATCAAGTTGCGAATGCATATCAACGCACGCTTGGGAAGCTAAGCGCCGCTGGAGCCATCGTTACTGACTTGGCCTTGCCCGAATTGGATATACTTCCGGAAGCAAATTCAAAAGGTGGCTTTGTGGCTGCAGAGGCCTACACGGCACATCGTACGTTACTTGCAGAGCGTATCGGAGACTATGACCCAAGGGTCAGCAGCCGGATGCTCAAGGGACAGGATCAAAGCGCTGCGGACTACGTCGATTTGCTTGCGTTGCGAAGCAACATGATTGCAGCCGTCGACGCGCGAACTTCGATATTTGATGTGGTCATATTCCCCACGGTTCCCATGATAGCGCCTAAGATGTCAGAATTAGAGGATGACGCCGACTATGGAAGGCTTAACCTTTTGTCATTGCGCAATCCTACGGTCGCGAATTTTCTGGATCGTTGCGCCGTATCGATCCCAATAAACAGGGAGGGGGAAGCGCCAGTCGGTCTAAACCTGATGGGCGAAACAAACGGCGATGCTCGCCTGCTGTCGATCGCCAAGTCTATGGAAGGCCTGCTTTCAACGTCCTTGTGAATTGCTGGAATGGTCCTTGCCCTAACGGGCAGGGCTTGGCTTGTAGTTGTTCATGGCTTGATGCCAGATCTTCCCATCCCAAGCCGGGAAATTATCAAAATCATCCCGCGCGCGCTGTCTTGCTGAGGATGATATGGCCGTTTCGAGCGTAGGCATATCCGGGAAGACCATTTCAGCAATCAGAAGGAAAGAGCCACCGACGACGTTTTGACTATCAGCCCAATCGGTTTCTTCGTGAATTATCAGGCGTTCGAGACCTGGAAAATCCAGCAATAGGGCCGAGTGTGCTGTTTTATAGTACTCTAGAAATGAACTGGGGTCTGCAGTGGTCCCTTGATAGAATACAAAATATGAAACGCTCACAGGCTCTCCTCCATGCGGTATCCTTTTCCGGTCACGGCATGTAACCGCCACCATTGATCCAAAGTATCTGACCGGTGATGTATCTGGACGCGTCGCTCAGCAGAAACATAATCGGATCAACAACGTCGTCTGGATCTGCCACCCGTAGCAATGGTGTCATGCTTCCCGCGGCTTGTGTGTCCACCAATGGTTTGGAGAAATCTTCCTGACGGTGGGTGCCCCCCTGCAAAAATGCGGTGTTGATTGCCCCGGGCGCGACGGCATTAACGCGAACTGAAGGCGCATGTTCCAAAGCCAGCGTTTTGGTCAGCGAATTCACCCCAGCCTTTGCGGCGGCATACGCACCAAAGCCGGGTCGCGTGTAGGCCGCCAAACCCGAAGTTGTGTTGACAAGGCTTCCTCCAACACCCTTTCTGAGCAGCGGCAACGCCAGGTTGGCGGCGAAAAAAGCAGCATTAAGATTGGAAGAAATGGTAAACTGCCATTCCTCGCTATCAAAGTCGGACAGGGGTTTTGTCTCGGAAACGACGCCGCACAAATTGACAAATCCATCGAGCGCACCCCAATCCCGCTCGATTTTTCCAAATGCGTCTCGGAGGCTCGATTGATCGGTTGCGTCAACAGCGTAGTTATCTACGCCCTCCGGCACGGGGTGTCTGGCCAACGAAGATTCCAGATCCAACACTGCAATTTCGACACCTTGCTCCATTGCCTTCGACACCAGACATCGCCCGACGCCTCCCGCTCCGCCCAAAACGGCAAGGCGTTTGGGGGCACCGGTTTTGGGGTTAAAAATATCCAAATTCACGTTAGCCCTCGCGTTTTAGTGTTGCAGGTAAAGCCGGCGACCTGATGCAAAATCTCGAACCTGCATCGAACTAGATCAACTATGCCTTGCCTTTGATTTGTAAAACATCACCTGACATTTCACTTGACTCTAACACTGAAAGTGCCGACCGTCTAGCAAACAAAACTCCGGCAAGAAGACGGGAAACCGATGCAAATCGTCCACGGCCACGCAAGAATTGATCCCCCCGAAAACGTAGCCGTTTGGGATATTGACCCCTACGATCCGACGGTGATGCTGGACCAAGCAAGCTTCACTCGGGAATTGAGGGCGCAAGGCCCGTTTGTCTACATCCCGAAATACTCGATCCTGGCGTGCGGTCGATATGAAATTGTACGAGAGGTATTTTCTGACTGGAAACGGTTTTCCAACGCACATGGCGAAGGCATGGACGATTTGAAACTCGTCCCCAACTGGAGGCCACCAAGCATTGTTTTAGAAGTTGACCCACCAGAACACGGCAGAGCCCGGTCGGTCATTCAGCGAGCCATGTCGCCTAAAATTGCGCTCGAACTCAACGCAATGCTAAGAGAATCAGCGAAACGATTGATAGTCAAAGCGACATCAAGCCCTTCAATCGACTCCCAAAAGGAATTGTCCGAGGCCTTCATATGCGAGATGTTCCCGCGGTTGGTTGGCATGCTCAACCGGGATGACAAAAAGGCTAAGGACTATGGCCTAATGGCGACGAATGCATTTGGACCCGACAATACGCTCAGAAGGTCTTGGTTGAAGAAAGGTGCAACGGCCAACATTTGGATAAACGAGCAAACAAAACGTGAAAACATTGACAACTCGGGCTTTGCGAGGACTGTATTCAATTCTGTTGATGCCGGAGAACTGACCGAAGAAGAAGGGCGTCTGGTCATCAGATCGATTTTCTCTGCCGGGCTTGATACGACAATCGCAGGAATTTCAAGCACGTTGTGGTGTCTTGCAAAAAATCCTGATCAGTTTGAAGATCTAAAGTGTAACCCAAAGCTAGCCCGCGCTGCATTTGACGAAGCAATCCGGTTCGTAACACCGTTTCATTCATTGTTCAGAACTGCGGTTGACGAAACCGAAGTGGCGGGGATCAAAATTCCCCGTCATGCCAAAATACTGTGCTCACTCCCAAGTGCAAACCGAGATCCGGCAAAATGGGACCATCCCGACACATTTGATTTGTCGCGGGACACGCGGGGTAACGTATCCTTTGGCTACGGAATACACTCATGTGTTGGGATGCATATCGCGAGGGCAGAAGCAGAGGCCTTTGTATCGACGCTGGCGGAAACAGTCGAGCAAATTGAACTCGTTGGGGAGCCGGTATGGCATCAAAATAATGCCGTTCAAATGCTAGAAAAACTGCCGCTACGCTTGCGACTTGCAAAAGGCTCTTATCAATGACCGGACGACGAAGGTCTCAACAAGAACGCCATCTGGTTTGGCGTCCAACCTTTCCTGTGCCGCAACGTGTGATATCACGAGTCAATTGACTTCGCATGACGGCTGGTGGGAACCGTCCAAGGCTTGAGTCGTAATAATCGGTCCTTACAATGGGCGCATGCGTGCCCGAGAAGAGAATGGAGAAAGCAATGAATTGGATTGTTCGGTTCTACAAATACGCGTTCGAACATATCCGCTCCGATGAGGTTCTCATACGAGACGAAAATCTTAGTTGGACCGATGACGCAGGTGTTCGTCGCAAATTGGTAGTACTAGACGGCATGTTTATGGAGGTTACAATTGATGAAGGCGTCGATTGAGCAAGTGTTATCCACTGCGGCAGCTAGACTGAAACTCTCGCAGTGGAGGACTTAGTCGCGTCCATCTGACTTATCCGGCCAAGGATAACATTGCATCATCCAACCAGCTTGGATTGGGTTAAGGGAGAATAACCATGACGACACTGTGTTACGCAAAAAAGACCTGCTCAATCGG
>NZ_JBDMZG010000135.1:0-20164 GCF_039769035.1 Pacificibacter sp. | reverse complement strand
TCGCGATCCGCGAAGGTGGCCGCACAGTTGGTTCCGGTGTTGTGTCTAAAATCGTAGAGTAATCTACACACCGATATGACTTAGAAAGGGCGTCCAATAGGGCGCCCTTTTTGCGTTTTGGACCCGCCGATGATATGAGGGAGTCAACCAATGGAGAGTGTCGTGATTCAATAACTGCCCCGATTTCAATTTTGATCTGAAAACAGGAGCGCAGTATGCCTTTTCTGAACGACGCGTCACGTCACCCCATCACCTTGCCTGACGGCAGCCCTTACACCAACACGGTTTGGCTCAAGTCGGTCATTGATCACCCCAATATCTCGGTCGGGTCCTATACCTATTACAATGATTTTGAGCTCGTTGAGGATTACGCCGCGCGCATTGCACCGTACCTATACCCGGGCGCGCCAGAAAAACTGATCATTGGCAAATTCGGCCAGTTCGCGCATGGCACACGGTTTATCACCGACAGCGCAAATCATGCGCGCGACTGGTTTACGGCCTATCCCTTTGGCAGTTTCGATGCTGATCTGATGCCGCATTTCGCATCTGAGTATTTCGAGAATCGCCGCGATACCGTCGTTGGTCATGACGTTTGGATTGGTCACGATGCCAAAATCATGCCGGGGGTCACCTTGGGGCATGGTGCCATTATCGGCACTGGGGCCGTGGTGATAAAAGATGTGCCGCCCTATGCGGTGGCGGCTGGCAATCCTGCGCGTGTTGTCAAAATGCGATTCTCGCCTGAGGTCGTGGCGCTATTGTTGGAGCTGGCATGGTGGGATCTGCCGCTTGCGCAGATTCGCGAACTGGTGCCTGTTTTGGCCTCGGCGGACCTTGATGCACTGACCAAAGCCTTGGCGAAAAAGCAGAATGGGTCATAGCACGCAGGGGTTCAGCGCATTTTCGTCCGTTGGCCGTGGTTTTCCGCTTGCAAAGGGCGGGTGGCTTTCGTATCCACACCGCCAAGTAGGGGTATAGCTCAGTTGGTAGAGCGACGGTCTCCAAAACCGTAGGTCCCGGGTTCGAACCCTGGTGCCCCTGCCATTTCCAAATTATCTGATATGCGACTGACGTTTTGACGTGTAAATGCGAGTTGCGCTTGCCTACATCTTGTGATGTTGGGGCCAACCTTTGGTCAGCTATCTTTTGGGGTTACCTTAGGTTAATATGTTGGCGTTGCTATAACTTAATATGGAACATTTTGGAGGCCAACATGCCAGTTACACTGCAAGTTCTCTACCCAACGACCAATGATACGACCTTTGATCACGCCTATTATGCGGCAAAGCATTTGCCGCTCGCAGGCGAAGCGATGGGGCCATTCTGTAGCAGCTTGTCTGTTAGTAAAGGTTTGGCCGGCGGCCCAGATACGCCCGCTGGCTACCACACAATCGCGACGCTTGTTTTCGAGAATCAAGCCGCCCTCGATAGTGCCCTTGCTGTTTCGGAACCCGTGCTTGCCGACATTCCAAACTTCTTCAGCGGTGAGCCGCAGATGCTGATCGGTGAAGTTGTCGCGTAAGACCGCTATTCCGGCTTGCACCCGTCTGGTGCGGGCCGGAAATCGGCGCGATTTGTGCTGAAAATGCCGTTTCAACCGAACCTTGAGGCACAACCGCGTGCTTCGCTGTCCTTCGGGCTTGAATTCAGGCGCGCTGTGGCGTACATGCCCAACACCACAACACACACGACCTATAGGTTTAGGAAAAGACAATGGCCAAGGCAAACCCACTTCTGTTCATCCAGCAAGTCCGTGCAGAAGTTTCCAAAATCGTTTGGCCAACCCGCCGCGAAGTGATGCTGACAACTGTGATGGTCTTCATCATGGCGGCGCTTACCGCAACGTTCTTTTTCATCGTCGACATTGGCATCCGCACGGGTCTCGCGGCGCTTCTTAACGCCGTCGGTTAATTTACGGTCCATTTTCGGACCTTGGGGGTCCTTATATGGCTGAACAATTTACATCTTTGTCCGAAGACCATGCTGCGTTCATTGCGCGTCAGCATATGTTCTTTTGTGCGTCAGCGGCAGAAGGCACACGGATCAACCTGACCCCGCGTTCAACCGAATTGCTGCGCGTGACAGGACCGAACGAAACGCTCTTCCTTGATCTCGTTGGCTCCAGCAATGAAACTGCGGCGCATATGATTGCCGATGGGCGTTTGACGTTTATGTTTTGCGCCGTCTCTGGTCCGCCTATGATCATGCGGCTGTATGGTACGGGGCGCACCGTGCATCGTGGCACCGATGAATATCAAACCTTGATTGCAACGCATTTTGACGCTGAGCCCAAGAACGCACGGCAAATATTTGTGCTCGATTTCGATCTTGTACAAACGTCGTGCGGATACGGCGTGCCGCTGTTTGAGTTTCAGCGGGACCGCCCCTCACTCAAAAATTGGGCTGAAGCAAAAACGCCAGAAGAAATCGAAGCCTACAAGCGCAAGAAAAACATGACCTCGATGGACGGCCTGCCAACGGGCTTGCAGCCTGAATAGAGCCGCGAAACTCGCCATCAAACCTCACGGTTTGGACGTCTAAACACTTGAACTTATGGGCAAGGCGCGGTAGTTGCTGCCCATTCCACTGAGCTGGCGTGCATCGATTCGTGTTGCGCGCCGCTTTACTGTTCGGGGAAAAGGCACATAAGTGCTTATGAAATAACGATATCCGGTAGAAATGCCGGAATGATTGAAAAGGCAAAGGCATCATGGCTAAGCGTTGGTATTCGGTGAGCGTTCTCTCGAACTTCGAGAAAAAAATTGCTGAAGCGATCAGAGTTGCTGTGGTTGAAAAGGGCCTTGAGGATCAGTTCGACGAAGTTTTGGTTCCGACCGAAGAAGTCATCGAAGTGCGCCGCGGCAAAAAAGTGACAGCAGAACGTCGCTTCATGCCTGGTTACGTTCTTGTGCGCATGGAAATGACTGACGAAGGCTACCACCTCGTGAACTCGATTAACCGGGTCACCGGTTTCCTCGGTTCTTTTGGGCGCCCAGTGCCAATGCGCGATGCAGAAGTTGAGGCCATCATCGGTCGCGCCGAAGAAACAAGCACGGAAGCGCCGCGCTCCACCATCACCTTTGAAGTGGGTGAGCAGGTGTCCGTCGCTGAAGGGGCTTTCGAAGGCTTCGAAGGTATGGTCGAAGAAGTCGACGACGAGGCACAGCGCCTCAAAGTTGCTGTTTCGATTTTTGGCCGCGCTACGCCGGTCGATTTGGAATTCGCTCAGGTCAACAAACTGGCCTAAGCGGTACATGTGTGGGAGGCGAGGGCAACGCGTTGCTCGGACCAGACCGCCAACCATTAATCCCGCCGCAGCGCGCTGTTGGTCGGGGAGTTGAAAAAGGAGAGGCCACATGGCCAAGAAACTCGCAGGTACTATGAAGCTGCAAGTGCCAGCAGGCAAAGCGAACCCGTCCCCACCCGTGGGTCCGGCGCTCGGTCAGCGCGGTATTAACATTATGGAATTCTGTAAGGCGTTTAACGCAAAAACGCAGGATCTCGAGCCAGGCGCACCTTGCCCGACCGTGATCACTTACTACGCCGACAAATCTTTCACGATGGACATCAAGACGCCACCAGCGTCCTACTTCCTCAAGAAAGCTGCGAAACTCTCATCCGGTGCGAAATTGCCTGGCCGTGAGACTGTTGGCTCCGTGACTGTTGCTCAGGTGAAAGAAATCGCCGAAGCAAAAATGAAAGACCTGAACGCCAACGATATCGAGGCAGCGATGAAAATCATCCTCGGTTCCGCGAGTTCTATGGGCATCGAGGTGAAGTAATGGCGAAACTCGGTAAACGTACAACTGCAGCGCGCGAAGCATTCGCAGGCAAAGCAGACCTCACAGTTGAAGATGCAATCGCATTGGTTAAATCCGGCGCGACAGCAAAATTCGACGAAACTGTTGAAATCGCATTGAACCTCGGTGTTGACCCACGTCACGCTGACCAAATGGTTCGCGGCGTTGTGTCTTTGCCTAACGGCACTGGCAAAACTGTTCGTGTTGCTGTTTTCGCACGCGGCCCTAAGGCTGACGAAGCGAAAGCTGCTGGCGCAGACATCATCGGCGCAGAAGACCTGATGGAAACCATTCAGGGCGGCACAATCGACTTCGATCGTTGTATCGCAACACCTGACATGATGCCTATCGTTGGTCGTCTTGGTAAAGTTCTCGGCCCACGCAACCTGATGCCAAACCCAAAAGTTGGCACTGTGACTATGGACGTGAAAGCGGCCGTTGAAGCAGCAAAAGGCGGCGAAGTTCAGTTCAAAGCTGAAAAAGGCGGCGTTGTTCACGCTGGCGTTGGCAAAGCATCTTTCTCTGATGAGCAGCTTGTCGAAAACGTTCGTGCATTTGTTGATGCCGTGCAAAAAGCACGCCCATCCGGCACAAAAGGCGCGTACATGCAAAAAGTTTCCCTGTCCTCTACAATGGGCCCAGGCGTGACTTTGAACATCGACAACGCAACTGGCAACTAAGCCAACCGCTTTATAAGATTTGAAAGGCGCTCCCTTGGGGGCGCCTTTTTCGTTGAGTGGCCCCCATCAATTTTACACGATTTCACATGTTGCGAAGCGGGCCTAGCGCGAGCACCGGATGTGTGCTACGGTACTCATATACAGAACGTCACAGCTGCCGCGAGATCGCGGTGCTTTCGAGCTGGGTAACCCCTTGCTCTCTGTGTTAATTCCTTCTACATACCGTCATGCAGCTCAGTGTGCGATTCGTCGTGCGCTGTTTTGCGCTTCGTCCAAGACGGCGGGTGGAAGGGTTTCTTTCCATAATTCCTGCCTGAGACGGGAAGACGAAAAGTTTATTTGAGGTATTACCTCGGGTGACTTTGGCGCAGCCCCGTAACGGACTTCGTGCCGGCATCTGCCGGTAGAAATGAGCCGGAAGGGGAAACCTTTCCAAAATTGGAGAAAAACTGTGGATAGAGCCCAAAAAGAAAAAATGGTCGACGAGCTCGGCCAAATCTTTGACAGCTCTGGCGTTGTAGTAGTTGCCCGCTACGAAGGTCTCACGGTTGCTGATATGCAGGATCTGCGCGCGCGTATGCGTGAAGTAGGTGGATCCGTACGCGTTGCCAAGAACAAGCTCGCCAAAATCGCCCTCGACGGTAAGCCTTGCGAAAGCATTGCTGAATACCTGACAGGCATGACTGTTATGACTTACTCAGAAGATCCTGTGGCTGCGGCCAAGGTTTCTGAGGCATTCGCTAAAGACAACGACAAGTTCGTTATCCTTGGTGGTGCTATGGGTGATAACGCTCTCGACGTCGCCGGTGTTGCAGCCGTTGCGAAAATGCCTTCTCGCGAGGAGCTTATTGCTTCTATCGTTGGTTGCATTGGCGCACCTGCATCGAACATCGCTGGCGCGATTGGCGCTCCTGCTTCGAACATCGCTGGCATCTTGTCTACTATCGAAGACAAAGAAGCTGCATAAGCAATCTAGGACTGACGTAGTTTGCATAAAGCACACGTTGGAACAGAAATTTAAACGAACGGAAACAGTACAATGGCTGATCTGAAAAAACTTGCTGAAGAGATCGTAGGTCTTACACTTCTCGAAGCACAAGAACTGAAAACTATCCTTAAAGACGAGTACGGCATCGAGCCTGCTGCTGGCGGCGCTGTAATGGTTGCTGGCGCTGCAGACGCTGGTGCGGCTGCTGAAGAAAAAACTGAATTTGATGTTGTATTGAAAGACGCTGGCGCGTCCAAAATCGGCGTAATCAAAGAAGTTCGCGCGATCACTGGTCTTGGCCTCAAAGAAGCTAAAGATCTCGTCGAAGCTGGCGGCAAAATCAAAGAAGGCGTTGATAAAGCTGAAGCTGAAGACGTTAAAGCGAAACTCGAAGCAGCAGGCGCTACAGTCGAAGTTGCTTAATCGCTTAGGCCTTTTAAAGGCCGCATAAAGTTAAGGCTGGATCCCGATTTTCGGGGTCCAGCCGAACCTGTCTTAAGGGGCAGAAAACTAAAAGTCCGCCTTAGCAAGTGCCCAATCGGGCATTTTCTAAGGAGGGTTCAGATCGGGAGCCACCGGTGGGACGGTGGCAGGAATAGATCGAACTTCTCTGTTTCGTAAGGGTACATCGGCCGGCGCCCAACGGCAGGATGCAGCTCGCGAAAACTCGAAAGGTACTGACGCACATGGCATCGACCTACCTTGGCCAGAAACGGCTCCGGAAGTACTACGGAAAAATCCGTGAAGTGCTTGAAATGCCGAACCTCATTGAGGTTCAAAAATCTTCATACGACCTCTTTTTGAAGTCCGGCGATGAGCCACAGCCGCTTGACGGCGAAGGCATCAAAGGTGTTTTCCAATCGGTCTTCCCGATTAAGGATTTCAACGAGACCGCTGTTCTTGAGTTCGTAAAGTACGAACTTGAAAAGCCTAAATACGATGTAGAGGAATGTCAGCAACGCGACATGACCTACAGCGCGCCACTGAAAGTGACGCTGCGCCTCATCGTATTTGATGTGGACGAAGACACAGGCGCCAAGTCTGTGAAAGACATCAAAGAACAAGACGTGTTCATGGGCGATATGCCTTTGATGACACCAAACGGCACCTTCGTTGTGAACGGTACAGAGCGCGTGATCGTGTCTCAGATGCACCGCTCCCCTGGTGTGTTCTTTGATCACGACAAAGGCAAAACGCACTCTTCAGGTAAACTGTTGTTTGCATGTCGCATTATTCCGTACCGCGGCTCTTGGCTCGACTTCGAATTCGACGCCAAAGACACCGTGTTTGTGCGCATTGACCGTCGTCGCAAATTGCCAGTGACGTCCCTTTTGTATGCGCTTGGTCTCGACCAAGAAGGCATCATGGACGCCTACTACGAGACGATCGAATACAAGCTCGAAAAGAACAAAGGTTGGGTGACCCCGTTCTTCCCAGAGCGCGTCCGCGGCACACGTCCGGCGTTTGATTTGGTCGACGCTGCAACAGGTGAAATCATCTGTAAAGCTGGCGACAAAATGACACCGCGTGCGGTTAAGAAAATCATCGATGAAGGTTCAGTGACTGAGCTTCTCGTTCCCTACGAGAACATCATCGGTAAGTACGCAGCGAAAGACATCATCAACGAAGAAACTGGCGCGATTTACGTCGAAGCTGGTGACGAACTTCTTCTTGAGATGGACAAAGACGGCACAGTCATCGGCGGGTCTTTGAAAGACCTGTTGGATGCGGGCATCACTGATATCCCAGTGCTCGACATCGATGGCGTGAACGTTGGCCCATACATCCGCAACACGCTTGCACAAGATAAAAACATGAACCGCGAAACTGCGCTCATGGATATCTACCGCGTGATGCGTCCAGGTGAGCCACCGACCGTTGATGCAGCGTCGACTTTGTTCGAAAGCCTCTTCTTCGATTCCGAGCGTTATGACCTTTCCGCGGTTGGCCGTGTGAAAATGAACATGCGTCTTGATCTCGATGCACCAGACACACACCGCACTTTGCGCCGTGAAGATATCATTGCTTGTATCAAAGCCTTGGTAGAATTGCGCGACGGCAAAGGCGACATCGACGATATTGACCACTTGGGCAACCGTCGTGTGCGTTCTGTTGGCGAGCTGATGGAAAACCAATATCGTGTTGGCCTTCTGCGCATGGAACGTGCGATCAAAGAGCGTATGTCTTCTGTCGAAATCGACACAGTCATGCCACAAGATTTGATCAACGCGAAACCTGCTGCGGCGGCTGTTCGTGAATTCTTCGGCTCTTCGCAGCTGTCACAGTTCATGGACCAAACCAACCCATTGTCCGAAGTTACACACAAACGTCGTTTGTCTGCGCTTGGGCCAGGTGGTTTGACACGCGAACGTGCGGGCTTTGAGGTTCGCGACGTTCACATCACGCACTACGGTCGTATGTGTCCAATTGAGACTCCAGAGGGTCCGAACATTGGTCTGATCAACTCGCTTGCAACATTTGCACGCGTGAACAAATACGGCTTTATCGAAACGCCATACCGCAAGGTTGTTGACGGCCAAGTGACTGACGATGTTCAGTACATGTCCGCGACCGAAGAAATGCGTCACACTGTGGCGCAGGCCAACGCATCGCTTGATGCCGATGGTCGCTTCGTAAACGACTTCGTGTCTACACGTCAGTCTGGTGAGCACGCGCTCAACCCGCCTGAAAACGTGGACTTGATCGACGTTTCACCAAAGCAGCTGGTTTCTGTTGCTGCGTCCTTGATCCCATTCCTCGAAAACGACGATGCGAACCGGGCCTTGATGGGCTCGAACATGCAACGTCAGGCTGTTCCGCTTTTGCGTGCTGAGGCACCGCTTGTTGGTACAGGTATCGAAGAAGTCGTGGCTCGCGATTCCGGCGCTGCGATCTTGGCGAAACGTGCGGGTGTCATCGACCAAGTCGATGCGACACGTATCGTTGTGCGCGCAACGCATGATCTTGAGCCTGGCGATCCAGGTGTAGACATCTACCGTCTGCGTAAGTTCCAGCGTTCGAACCAAAACACCTGTATCAACCAAAAACCACTGGTTAAGGTTGGTGATACTGTTGGCAAAAACGAAGTTATTGCTGACGGTCCGTCTACAGATATGGGCGAATTGGCTTTGGGTAAAAACGTCTGCGTGGCGTTTATGCCTTGGAATGGCTACAACTACGAAGACTCCATTCTGATCTCCGAACGTATCGCACGTGACGACGTTTTCACTTCGGTTCACATCGAAGAATTCGAAGTTGCGGCCCGTGATACGAAACTCGGCCCAGAAGAAATCACCCGCGATATTCCAAACGTTGGCGAGGAAGCTTTGCGCAACCTCGACGAAGCTGGGATCGTGTACATCGGTGCTCACGTTGAGCCAGGTGACATTCTCGTTGGTAAAATCACCCCAAACGGCGAAAGCCCGATGACACCAGAAGAAAAACTTCTGCGCGCCATCTTTGGTGAGAAAGCCTCTGACGTGCGTGACACATCTTTGCGTGTGAAACCGGGCGATTACGGTACGATCGTAGAAGTGCGCGTCTTCAACCGCCACGGCGTTGAAAAGGACGAGCGCTCTGTTCAGATCGAACGTGAAGAAATCGAACGCCTCGCACGTGACCGCGACGACGAACTTGGCATCTTGGATCGCAACATCTATGCGCGTCTGAAATCCATGATCTTCGGCAAAGTCGCAGCAAAAGGCCCTAAAGGCGTTGCGCCAAATGTTGTCATCGATGATGCGCTTTTGGATCAATTGTCCAAAGGTCAGTGGTGGCAGTTGGCACTTGAGGACGAAGACGATGCAATCCTCGTCGAGGCGTTGAACGAGCAGTACGAAATTCAAAAACGTGCTCTTGAACACCGTTTTGAAGACAAGGTCGAAAAAGTACGTCGCGGCGACGATTTGCCTCCGGGTGTGATGAAGATGGTCAAAGTCTTTATCGCTGTGAAGCGTAAGCTTCAGCCTGGTGATAAAATGGCTGGTCGTCACGGGAACAAAGGTGTGATTTCACGCGTTGTACCAATGGAGGACATGCCGTTCCTCGCAGATGGTACGCCTGTTGATTTCTGTCTGAACCCGCTCGGCGTTCCATCACGTATGAACGTTGGTCAGATTCTCGAAACTCACATGGGTTGGGCCGCACGCGGCATGGGCATTCAAGTGGACGAAGCTCTGCAAGAATACCGCCGCTCCGGTGACATGACACCGGTCAAAGACGCGATGAAATTCGTGTACGGCGACAATGTGCACGATGAGATCCTGAAAGACCTCGAAGACAAAGACCTGCTCGAAAAAGCTGGCAACGTTGTGAACGGTGTTCCAATTGCGACACCTGTTTTCGACGGCGCCAAAGAGGCTGACATCAACGAAGCCTTGGCGAAAGCTGGTTTCGATACCTCAGCACAGTCGGTTCTGTTTGACGGCCGCACAGGCGAGCAATTCTCACGTCGTGTGACTGTTGGCATGAAGTACCTGCTGAAACTGCACCACCTTGTGGACGACAAAATCCACGCCCGTTCAACGGGTCCATACTCTCTTGTTACTCAGCAGCCGCTGGGTGGTAAGGCACAGTTTGGTGGTCAGCGCTTTGGTGAGATGGAAGTTTGGGCACTGGAAGCATACGGCGCGGCATACACGCTGCAAGAGATGCTCACAGTGAAATCAGATGACGTCGCTGGTCGTGCAAAAGTCTACGAGTCGATCGTTAAGGGCGAAGACAACTTTGAAGCGGGCATCCCCGAGTCCTTCAATGTTCTTGTCAAAGAAGTCCGTGGCCTCGGTCTCAACATGGAACTCCTGGATGCGGAGGATGAGGAATAAGGGCTTCGGCGCTTATTTCTCTCTCCTTTCCGCAACAATTTGAGGAACTCAAAAGATGAACCAGGAACTAACAACAAACCCGTTTAACCCTCTGGCGCAGCCTGCGACCTTTGACGAGATCAAAGTGTCCTTGGCGTCTCCTGAGCGGATTCTTTCATGGTCTTTTGGTGAAATTAAAAAACCAGAAACCATCAACTACCGGACGTTCAAACCAGAACGTGACGGCCTTTTCTGTGCGCGTATCTTTGGCCCGATCAAAGACTACGAATGCTTGTGTGGTAAATACAAACGCATGAAGTACCGCGGCGTTGTCTGCGAGAAATGTGGTGTTGAAGTTACCCTTCAGAAAGTACGTCGCGAACGTATGGGCCACATCGAGCTTGCAGCTCCAGTGGCGCACATCTGGTTCTTGAAATCACTTCCAAGCCGTATCGGCCTTATGCTCGATATGACTTTGCGTGATCTTGAGCGCGTTTTGTACTTTGAAAACTACGTGGTGATTGAGCCGGGTCTCACTGACCTCATCTACGGTCAAATGATGACCGAAGAAGAGTTCATGGACGCGCAAGATCTCTACGGTGCAGACGCTTTTGAAGCCGACATCGGTGCTGAAGCGATCCGTAAAATGCTGTCCAACATCGATCTTGAGTCCACCGCAGACCAACTGCGTGAAGACCTCAAAGAAGCGACTGGTGAGCTGAAACCTAAAAAGATCATCAAGCGTCTCAAAATCGTTGAGTCCTTCTTGGAATCTGGCAACCGTCCTGAGTGGATGATTTTGACTGTGATCCCTGTGATCCCGCCAGAATTGCGCCCACTCGTTCCACTGGATGGTGGTCGTTTCGCGACGTCCGATCTCAACGATCTGTACCGCCGCGTGATCAACCGTAACAACCGTCTCAAACGCCTCATCGAGCTGCGTGCGCCCGATATCATCGTGCGCAACGAGAAACGTATGTTGCAAGAATCTGTCGACGCATTGTTCGACAACGGCCGTCGTGGCCGCGTGATCACTGGCGCCAACAAGCGTCCATTGAAATCGCTGTCAGACATGCTGAAGGGTAAGCAAGGTCGCTTCCGTCAAAACCTTTTGGGTAAACGCGTCGACTTCTCTGGTCGTTCGGTGATTGTGACGGGCCCTGAGCTCAAGCTTCACCAGTGTGGTTTGCCCAAAAAGATGGCGCTCGAGCTGTTTAAGCCGTTCATCTACTCGCGTCTTGAAGCCAAAGGTCTGTCTTCCACTGTGAAGCAAGCCAAGAAATTGGTCGAAAAAGAGCGTCCAGAAGTGTGGGATATCCTCGACGAGGTTATTCGCGAACACCCAGTGATGCTCAACCGCGCGCCAACGCTTCACCGTTTGGGTATCCAAGCGTTTGAACCTGTGTTGGTTGAAGGCAAAGCGATCAACCTGCACCCACTCGTTTGTTCGGCGTTTAACGCCGACTTCGACGGTGACCAAATGGCTGTTCACGTGCCTTTGTCTTTGGAAGCACAGCTTGAAGCACGCGTCTTGATGATGTCTACAAACAACGTTCTGTCGCCAGCCAACGGCGCGCCGATCATTGTTCCATCACAGGATATGATTTTGGGCCTCTACTACGTGACTATGGAGCGTAGCGGGATGAAGGGTGAAGGCATGATCTTCTCCGACATCGAAGAGGTTGAGCACGCGTTGAACGCGGGCGAAGTGCACCTGCACGCCAAGATCAAAGCGCGTATGATCCAAATCGACGAAACTGGCCAAGAAGTGCCTGTCTTGTTCGACACAACGCCTGGTCGTTTGCGCCTTGGTGGTCTTTTGCCACTGAACGCAAAAGCGCCATTCGATCTTGTGAACCGTCTGTTGCGTAAGAAAGAAGTGCAGCAGGTCATCGACACTGTTTACCGCTACTGTGGTCAAAAAGAGTCTGTGATCTTCTGTGACCAGATCATGACTTTGGGCTTCCGTGAAGCGTTCAAAGCCGGCATCTCGTTCGGTAAAGACGACATGGTTATCCCTGACTCAAAATGGCCATTGGTTGATGAAACCCGCGGTCAGGTTCAGGACTTCGAACAACAGTACATGGACGGTCTGATCACCCAAGGCGAGAAGTACAACAAAGTTGTTGATGCTTGGGCCAAGTGTAATGACAAAGTCACCGAAGCGATGATGTTGAACATCTCGACTGCAGGTGTGGACGAGAACGGCGCTGAAAACGAGCCGAACTCCGTTTACATGATGGCTCACTCTGGTGCGCGTGGTTCTGTTACTCAGATGAAACAACTTGGCGGTATGCGCGGTCTTATGGCCAAGCCGTCCGGCGAAATCATCGAGACACCGATCATCTCGAACTTTAAAGAGGGCTTGTCGGTTCTTGAGTACTTTAACTCCACCCACGGTGCTCGTAAGGGTCTGTCGGATACTGCGCTTAAAACAGCGAACTCCGGTTACCTGACACGTCGCCTCGTGGATGTTGCACAAGACTGTATCGTACGCGAAGTCGACTGTGGCACTGAAATCGCCATCACTGCCGAAGCGGCTGTGAATGACGGTGAAGTTGTTGCATCACTTGCTGAGCGTATCCTTGGTCGCGTCGCTGCCGACGATGTTTTGCGTCCAGGCACAGACGAAGTGTTGGTCGCGAAAAACGAACTGATCGACGAACGCAAATCAGACCTCATTGAATCAGCAGGGATCGCAACAATGCGCATCCGTTCACCGCTGACATGTGAGGCCGAAGAAGGCGTTTGTGCGAACTGTTACGGTCGTGACCTTGCACGCGGTACTATGGTCAACCAAGGTGAGGCCGTCGGCATCATCGCGGCACAATCCATTGGTGAGCCAGGCACGCAGCTTACAATGCGTACCTTCCACATCGGCGGTGTTGCGCAGGGTGGCCAACAGTCGTTCCAAGAAAGCAACCAAGAAGGCAAAATCGTCTTCACCAATGCGATGCTTTTGGAAAACACTCATGGCGAAAACATCGTTATGGGCCGCAACATGCAAATGGCTATCGTGGACGAGCACGGCGTCGAATTGGCGTCTTACAAACTCGGCTACGGCACCAAGGTCTTTGTTACAGATGGCGAAAAGATCCCGCGTGGTCACAAGCTGTTCGAATGGGATCCGTACACACTTCCAATCATCGCTGAAAAAGGCGGTAAGGCGAAGTTTGTCGACCTCATTTCTGGCCTCTCTATTCGCGACGTCACCGATGACGCGACTGGTATGTCTCAGAAAATCGTGTCTGACTGGCGTTCTGTCCCTAAAGGCGGCGATCTGAAACCTGAGGTTCTGATCTTGGATGCAGACGGCGAACCAATGCGCAACGACGTTGGCAACCCTGTGACTTACTTGATGTCTGTTGATGCTGTTCTCTCAATCGAGGACGGTCAGGACATCCAAGCGGGTGACGTTGTTGCACGTATTCCACGCGAAGGCGCGAAGACCAAAGACATCACCGGTGGTTTGCCGCGTGTTGCTGAGCTCTTCGAAGCACGTCGTCCGAAAGATCACGCGATCATCGCGGAAATCGACGGCTACGTGCGCTACGGCAAGGACTATAAAAACAAACGTCGTATTTCGATTGAGTCCAAAGACGATCCGGATGTCAAAGTCGAATACATGGTGCCAAAAGGGAAACACATCCCTGTGGCTGAAGGCGACTTTGTGACCAAAGGCGACTACATCATGGACGGCAACCCAGCGCCGCACGATATCCTTTCTATTATGGGTATCGAGGCTCTGGCTGTTTACATGATCGCTGAGGTGCAGGAAGTTTACCGTCTGCAAGGCGTTAAGATCAACGATAAGCACATCGAAGTTATCGTGCGTCAAATGTTGCAGAAATGGGAAATCCTCGAATCCGGTGACACCACACTTCTCAAAGGCGAGAACGTGGACAAAATCGAATTCGACGAAGCCAATGCGAAAGCAGAGTCCAAAGGCGGGCGTCATGCTAAAGGTCAGCCGATCCTTCTCGGGATCACCAAGGCGTCCTTGCAGACACGTTCGTTCATCTCTGCGGCGTCCTTCCAAGAAACCACCCGCGTGCTCACCGAAGCATCTGTCCAAGGCAAGCGCGACAAACTGGTTGGTCTCAAAGAAAACGTCATCGTTGGTCGCTTGATCCCAGCCGGTACTGGCGGCGCAACCAAAGCAGTGCGCAAAATTGCTCTCGATCGCGATTTGACAGTGATCGAAGATGCGCGCGCGGAAGCAGAAGCGGCGGCCTTGCTCGCAGCTCCAGCACCTGCAGCAGAAGACTCAGCTGATGATGTCTTCGCAAGCACTTTGGTAGAGACACCAGAATCTGACGCATAAGCCGCGTCACATAGAAATCAAAAAGGCCCTGCGAGAGCGGGGCCTTTTTTTGTGCTGTTCTTGTTTTTGTTAATCAGTCGGCGTGCGTTGGACTTGTGTCGAATTTGTCGCGCTCTTCTTTGTGGAATTCCCAACGGACGTCCTCAAGATACGGGCGGTTGTGCACTTCTGAGAGCGCTTCGACATAATCCATGCAGCACTGATGATGTAGCATCATCGCATTGGGTGCCGATGACACTTCAGCATAGGCAGCCTCAAAACGCGCCGCGTACTTTAGCGCACTTTCGTCGCGCACTTCGTTGCGGTTTTTGTCCTTAAAGAACCGTTCCGTGTAACGGTTCTTGTTTGCTGCAGTCGAAGGAGTTCCACGCTTCAACGCAAAACTTTCGGAAGTTCGCGTGATGTAGTGGTTTACCTGCGCGTAGTCGTGCGTGACCACGGGTGAGGTCGTGTGCTTGATGTTGTTTTGAGGCGAATAGGCACTCAGGACTTGACCATCACAACACCACAATTGATTTGGCCCTTCGCCCCATTGTCCTGTGCCGCGCCACCCCCGTGGGGAATGGACGCCGAGCCGGCCAAAGTGCATTGGCCATCGAACCAGTGTTTTGAAAAAGATATTCACGGTGTGCTTGGATTTGGCCGACCGTGTAAACGATTGGTGCGTGAATTCATCTTCCCAGCCAAGGTTGTGACCGTCGCCGAAACATTTCCAATACACGGCGATTCCGTGCGTTTGGCTTGGATCAAATTTAGCGATCAAATCGTCCAACATTCCTTCGCCTGCGTGCACAACAAGAAACTCATCGACGTCACAGTTGAACACCCACTCGGCGGATTGAACGCGGGGCAAGCTGTGCATCAACGGCAGCGCGGTGGACTTAACCGGTAGGTTTGGGTCTGGCGTGTATGGGACTGCGGTGATGATGCCGGCGTCATCTAATGCTTGCAAAAGGGCAGGTGAGTGATCGGTGCAGTCGTTGTACAGGATGACAACGTGATCAAATCCGAGCATGCGGTACCACGCGACCCATTCCAAAATGAACGGGCCCTCGTTTCGCATCGTTGTAATGACAAGCTTTTCGCCCATTTTTCGCCTCAGTTTTTTCCAATTATGCATAGCCGCTGTTAGACAGCAACGGGCTTTGACGTGAGCGATCCGGCTTGCGCGTATGCGAACATCCCTTGGCCCGATTTGCAGGTGGGCATGTCTTTCGGTCACTGCTAGAACCGATGGAACAGGGGGCTCCATGAGATCTTTATCAGACAATACACGTGGGGCCATCTTAATGATGGCCGCGATGGCCGCTTTTTCCATCAACGATGCGATCATGAAGGGCTTGGTTTCTCACATTAACCTGTACCAAGTCCTGTTTTTGCGCGGCCTTTTGACGTTGGTTTTGGTAATGACAGTCCTGACGAAAGTGACTGGCCCTGTGTCGTTGCGCATGCCCAAACAAGATCGCAAGTTGGTCGCATTGCGCTCAGCGGCAGAGATGACGGCATCGATTGGGATTGTGACCGCGCTTTCCAAGATGCCCTTTGCCAACGTGAGCGCGATTTTGCAGTCAAGCCCGTTGATGATCGCGCTTGGGGCGGCTTTGGTGTTTCGCCAGCCTATTGGGTGGCGCCGTATGCTGGCCATTGGCATCGGGTTTGTTGGCGTTTTGTTCATCGTAAAGCCGGGGCCCGACGGGTTTGAAGACGGGGTGTTGTGGGTCTTATTGGGTGTCATCAGCGTCACCGTGCGCGATCTCAGTGTGCGTGGGATGTCCTCAGCCGTGTCGACATCAACCGTGACACTTGGCGCGACGCTAAGCGTGACTGTTTTGATGGGGCTCATTTCGACCACTATTGTATGGGATCCAATGACTGTCGCGGATGGATTTTGGATTGTTGCAAATGCCGTGGCGATTACGGTGGCCTTTGCTTTGGCCGTCGCAATGATGAAGGTTGGCGACATTTCTTTTGTGGCGTCGTTCCGATACACGGCTCTGATTTGGGTGATCTTGATCGGGATTGTGGTCTTCGGAGAATGGCCTGATATTTGGACATATATAGGTGGCGCAATCATTGCTGCGACAGGCATTTACACCTTGCTACGCGAGCGGCGACTTGCCCGAGAAAAATAAGGGCTATCACGAACAGGCGTTGCAGCTTGGGCGCTGTTGACAAGCCGCGCGACTCTCCATATACCGCGCCTCATCCGGCGTAGAGGGTTTCCCTCTTTTAGCCGAATTCTACATCGTAGTGGCCAAGATCCGAGCACCTAAATTCGCTTTGATCCTCTGGGAACTCACCGCGTCGCTCACCTCGGAATGGGAGCGATAGCGGGTTTTTGTGTTATGCGCTCTGCATAACGAATTATCTGAGATGTTATGACATTCGTCATGACGAAATGTGTTGAAATACGGGGAATCCCTCAATGCCAACGATCCAACAGCTGATCCGCAAACCGCGCCAGCCGAAAGTTAAGCGCTCGAAGTCTATGCACTTGGAGTCCTGCCCACAAAAACGTGGTGTATGTACGCGCGTCTACACAACGACGCCAAAGAAACCAAACTCCGCTATGCGTAAAGTTGCCAAAGTGCGCCTTACAAACGGCTTCGAGGTTATTTCTTACATCCCAGGTGAAAGCCACAACCTTCAGGAGCACTCTGTGGTTCTGATCCGCGGCGGTCGTGTAAAAGACCTTCCGGGTGTCCGTTACCACATCCTTCGCGGTGTTCTGGATACCCAAGGTGTTAAAGACCGTAAGCAACGTCGTTCGAAATACGGCGCTAAGCGTCCTAAGTAAGGAGAGACTGGTATGTCCCGTCGTCACGCCGCTGAGAAGCGCGAAGTATTGCCTGACGCCAAATTTGGCGATCGCATTTTGACCAAGTTCATGAACAACCTCATGATCGATGGCAAGAAATCTGCTGCTGAGAAAATCGTTTACAACGCGTTTGACCGTGTTGAGGACAAGCTCAAAAAAGCACCAGTCGAAGTGTTCCACGAAGCACTCGAAAACATCAAACCATCTGTAGAAGTTCGTTCCCGCCGTGTTGGTGGTGCGACTTACCAGGTGCCTGTGGAAGTGCGCACTGAACGCCGCGAAGCGCTTGCTATTCGCTGGTTGATCAAAGCTGCTCGCTCACGCAATGAAAACACAATGGAAGAACGCCTCGCTGGTGAGCTGCTCGACGCAGTAAACGGCCGTGGTTCCGCTGTGAAAAAACGTGAAGACACGCACAAAATGGCCGACGCGAACAAAGCGTTCAGCCACTACCGCTGGTAAGAGGAAAGCACCGATATGGCACGCGATTACCCTCTCGAACTGTACCGTAACTTCGGTATCATTGCGCACATCGACGCAGGTAAAACCACCTGTTCCGAGCGCATCCTGTACTACACAGGTAAAGAGCATAACATTGGCGAAGTGCACGATGGCGCTGCGACAATGGACTGGATGGAGCAAGAGCAGGAACGTGGTATTACCATCACGTCCGCTGCGACAACTACATTCTGGGAACGCACAGAAGACGGCTTGAAGCCGGATTCTGCTAAGCACCGCATGAACATCATCGACACACCAGGTCACGTTGACTTCACAATCGAAGTTGAACGTTCTTTGGCTGTTCTCGATGGTGCTGTTTGTGTTCTCGACGCCAACGCTGGTGTTGAACCACAAACTGAAACTGTGTGGCGTCAAGCTGACCGCTACAAAGTTCCACGTATGGTTTTTGTCAACAAAATGGACAAAATCGGCGCGGACTTCTTCAAATGTGTTGCTATGGTTGAAGAGCGCACTGGCGCTCGTGCAATCCCTGTATCATTCCCAATTGGTGCCGAAACTGAGCTTGAAGGCTTGGTTGATCTCGTCACTATGGAAGAATGGTTGTGGGAAGGCGAAGACCTTGGCGCATCTTGGGTGAAAGCCCCTATTCGTGAAAGCTTGGCTGACAAAGCTGCTGAATTCCGCGAAAAGCTTGTTGAAGCTGCTGTTGAGCAAGACGATGATGCAATGGAAGCCTACCTTGAAGGCAAAGAGCCTGAGCCAGCTGCACTGCGTGCGTTGATCCGCAAAGCTTGTCTGTCTTTGTCTTTCGTCCCTGTTCTTGGTGGCTCTGCCTTCAAAAACAAAGGCGTTCAGCCATTGCTCAACGCTGTTGTTGACTACTTGCCGAGCCCGCTCGACGTTGTTGACTACATGGGCTTCCGTCCAGGTGATGAGACTGAAACACGTGACATCCCGCGCCGCGCGGATGATGACATGGCGTTCTCTGGCCTCGCATTCAAAATCATGAACGACCCATTCGTTGGCTCCTTGACGTTTACTCGGATTTACTCCGGTAAGCTCGAAAAAGGTGACAACTTGCTCAACTCTACCAAGGGTAACAAAGAGCGTGTTGGCCGTATGATGATGATGCACTCCAACGATCGCGAAGAAATCACCGAAGCGTTCTCTGGTGACATCATCGCTTTGGGTGGTCTCAAGAACACAACGACAGGTGACACACTTTGTTCACCAGCCGAACCTGTTGTTCTCGAAACAATGACCTTCCCTGAGCCAGTGATCGAGATCGCGGTTGAGCCTAAAACTAAGGCTGACCAAGAGAAAATGGGCATCGCGCTTCAGCGTTTGTCTGCTGAAGATCCATCCTTCCGTGTTGAGACTGACCTCGAATCTGGTCAGACCATCATGAAAGGTATGGGCGAACTTCACCTCGATATTCTCGTGGACCGTATGAAACGTGAGTTTAAAGTGGAAGCCAACATCGGCGCCCCACAAGTGGCTTACCGTGAGACAATTTCACACGAAGTTGAGCACACATACACCCACAAGAAACAGTCTGGTGGTTCTGGTCAGTACGGCGAAGTGAAGATGCAAATCATCCCAACTGAGCCTGGCGAAGGGTACTCTTTCGAATCCAAAGTTGTTGGTGGTTCTGTTCCTAAAGAATACATCCCTGGCGTCGAAAAAGGCATCTTGTCGGTTATGGATAACGGCCCATTGGCTGGCTTCCCTGTGATCGACTTCAAAGTGATCTTGCTTGACGGTAAGTTCCACGATGTTGACTCTTCAATCATGGCATTTGAGATCGCTGCACGTATGTGTATGCGTGAAGGCATGAAAAAAGCTGGCGCGAAAATGCTCGAGCCAATCATGAAAGTCGAAGTGATTACACCAGAAGAATACACTGGTGGCATCATTGGTGATCTTACCTCCCGTCGTGGGCAGGTTCAGGGTCAGGACACACGCGGTGTTTCAATTGCAATCGACGCGTTTGTACCACTTGCGAACATGTTCGGTTACATCAACACATTGCGTTCTATGTCTTCGGGCCGTGCGCAGTTCTCGATGCAGTTCGATCACTACGATGCTGTTCCTTCGAACATCTCGGAAGAAATTCAAGCGAAATTCGCTTAAGCGCAATTGGGGATCGGGCGCTGGTCCGGTCCCCCTCAGATTTATTAGGAGGCCATCATGGCTAAGGAAAAGTTCGAGCGTAATAAACCGCACTGTAACATCGGCACAATCGGCCACGTTGACCACGGTAAGACAACGTTGACAGCTGCGATTA
>NZ_JBDMZG010000134.1:0-4456 GCF_039769035.1 Pacificibacter sp. | reverse complement strand
TATGCCGTTGTCGAAATCGGTACAGAGGTTTGGCCTGAACACTACAAAGCCGTCGCTGCGTCGATCCGTTTTGCTGAAGCAATGCGTGCGAAAATGAAAACGCGGTTTGGGTCCAAAAGATGACGAATGATGTGACCAAAATTCAGCAGCTGCAGGCGCTCGCCGAGCTTAAGCTGACCACAGAGCTGGCAAACTTGGATCGGATCGCGGCTGAAAAGCAAGCACCAAACGCCGTTCTGGACGCCATTGCGCGTGAAAAGCGGGTGCAAGATCAGAGTGCCAACTGGGACTTCGATCAGGCCACAGTATCCGGCATGTCAGAAAAATGGGCGATTTGGGCCGAGCGCGAAACGCGGAATGCGATGGGCGAACTGGCGCGTATCGCACAAAGATATGAGGCGCAAATGGACGTTGCACAGCAAGCCTTTGGCCGCACAGAAGCGCTTAAAGCGCTTGTTCAAAAGGCAAAAGATGCACGAGGCAAGACACACTAATGCCAACTGCGGCGCAATCCGTCGCCGCAGTTGACATTGTAAGTTGTTGATTAGTTTTGTGTATCTTGGCGCACGATGTCGATGACCAGAACGTCATTGATATCTTTGCCAATGGTTTTTTGAGCAACTTCGGTTAGGGCGTTTCTCAGATTGGTCATCGTGGCGCTGTCGGTAAAGGCGCCTCTAAACCCGCCGGTATTGGCATGATCGAACAGGACCTGCAAAAACGCGTCACGCAGTTTTGGTTCGCGGGCATAAATTGCCTCGCGCGTCCCAATGGTGGCCTCAAGGCTGAGCGACAAAACGACCATCGCGGCCACGCGACCGTCTTCCAAATCGGGCACCACGAACTGGTTGTTGAGTTTAACATACTCAAAATCTTGCGTCTCAGACGCGTCTTCCGTCGCCTGCACTGTATCGTCGTGGGCCATGTCCATTTCAACGTCACCACACGGATCGATGCTGACAATTTCCGGCGCAGGCCGAAGTGCCATGCCACCGCCAACGCCAGCGCCAAGTCCGATCACAGCCAAAAGTATAGGCAAAAGTTTTTTAAGCATGTTGGCGCTTTCTAAAATGGAAGGACGATATCGGCGATTTGCTGGCCATATCGCGGTTGTTGCATTTGGGTGATTTGTCCACGTCCACCATAGGAGATGCGCGCACTGGCAATTTTCTCGTAGGTGATTTCATTTTGACGGGAAATATCCTCAGGCCGCACATAGCCTTCCACCAGCAATTCGCGAATTTCAAAATTCACCCGAACTTCTTGCGATCCTTGGATGTGCAAAACACCATTTGGGAGCACGTCAATGATGGTGGCGGCGACCATCAATTCCAGTTTTTCGTTGCGGCTGACCGATCCATTGCCCGATGACGATGAAGTGCCATTGGTGCTGATCAATTCCCCCATGGACGCCCCTTCGGGCAGCGTTGGATCGACGCGTTGCGGAATGCCAAACAGCGATGAAATGCCCGCTGTTTCAGTGCCAGTGCGCCCTCGTGAAGACTGGTTTGAAAACTCGGCGCTGTCATCAATTTCGATCACCACGGTCAGAATATCACCACGTTCAATCGCGCGGCGATCCCCCAAAAGCGACTGACGAGAGGCAGTCCACAAGGACGCACCATCCGCGGGGTTCGATCTTTCGATGCGCTTGGGCAGCGGTGGGTTCAGCATGGCTGCGGCTTCTTGGGTGTTTGCCACAGGCGTGAAATCGGGCTGTCGACCAACTTGGCTGAGGTCGGTACAGCCAGCGGCCAAGATCGCAACGGAAAACAGGTGAAAAAATCGCATCTTGATGTCCTTCATTTTGAGGGGGGCAGGCCGCCGACGTAGACTGCGCCGTCGTTTGCAACGATGCCTGAGACCGTGGATTTTGAGGTGAGGTTCATGACGCGCAGCAAATCGCCCGGCCCAGCTCTGCCAAGCGCGCGGGCGTCGGCTGAAATGGTCAAAGTGCCTGTGAGATAGATGAGCTTAACGATCTGATTGCGTTCGATAATTGCGGCGGGCCCGACGTCGCCTGCCATGATGGGGCGCCCCGAATACAGAACCACGCGCGCCTCAAGGCCGATCGCTTCGTCGGGAAACATAAGCGCGCCGGGAACGTCTTGTGCCGTGCGCACCAAATCGCTGGGCTGCAAGATGGTTTGCGCCCGAATGGTACGTGCGGCGACGATGGTTTCGGCGCTGGCATAAAGTGGCGCAAGCAGACTGAGGGCGGATATGAGAATGGCTTTCATCATCGGATTTGCGTTGTCGCTGAGAGCATTTGGTCGGCTGCGGTTATGACTTTGGCGTTCAGTTCATAGCCACGCTGGGCTTCGATCAGCTCAGTGACTTCGCGCACCGCATCGACTGCGCTGTCTTCCAAATAGCCTTGGCGCAACGTGCCGACGCCGTCTGTGCCCGGTTCGCTGACATTCGCAGGACCAGATGCGGTTGATTCTAAAAACAAATTCGAGCCAATGGCTTCGAGACCCTTGGCGTTTGTGAAATTCGCGAGCGAGAATTGACCGAGAATTTGCGGCTGAACTTGGTCGTTGAAATAGGCATAGACTTCGCCTTGGCCATTGATCGAAATGGAGCGTGCATCGTCTGGAATGACGATATCCGGCACCACGCCATGCCCGTCCGACGTCACAATAAGCCCATCTGCGGAACGTTTCAGAGCGCCATCGCGGGTGAAGGCAGATTGGCCCGAGGGCAGCGTGACTTCGAGATAGCCTTTACCTTCAATGGCGAGATCGAGATCTCCACCTGTGGCTGACAACGACCCTTGCGCGAGTTGGATTGTCACCGAAGACGGTCGCACCCCAAGGCCAAGTTGCACACCTGTTGGAAGAGCGGTGCCATCTGAGGAATTGATCGTCCCCGGACGCGTCATTTGTTGGTAGTGCAGGTCGGTGAACTCAGCCCGGCGCGCGTTGTAGCCGGTGGTGTTCATGTTGGCGAGGTTCTGCGAAATCGTCTCGACACGCATTTGCTGGGCGCTCATGCCGGTCGCTGCTATTTTTAGGGCACGCATATCAACTGCTCCTTATCGACCAAGAGTGGAGAGAACCGAACGAATGCGTTCGTCCTCTTTTTCAATGAAAGTCTGGCTTAGGCTGTAGGCATGCTGCACCTCGATCATACGCGTGACTTCGGTGACGGCATTGACGTTGGAGTTTTCCACGAAACCTTGCAGAATGACCGCGCCTTCAATGGGTTCGATACCGCCTTGCGTGGTAAAGCGAACGCCATTGGTGCGATCAAAACTGCTTGGATCAGTGGGCACGTACAGACCGATTTGCGCGATCGGCGTCCCGTCCGCAGACAAGGTACCATCAGAGGCAGCGGAGACATTTTTCGCATCAGGCGGGACAAAAATCGGCGCGCCGCCATTGTCGAGCAATCTGTATCCATCGTGCGTTGTGAGCTCACCCGCTTCGTTTGGTGTAAAGGCACCCGCTCTGGTCAGCGCTTCGCCATCGGGGGTTTCGATCAAGAAAAACCCAACGCCTTCGATCGCGAAATCGAATGCGCCGCCGGTTGGTGTCAGGGGGCCTTGGCTTGTGTTGGTGTGGCGCACATCGCCCTCGGCCATAGACAACGAAGCCTCGTTCCGCCCAAGTTGCGCAACATGTTCTGAGAAAATCAGCCCCTCTTTGCGAAAACCCGTGGTCGATGAATTGGCGATGTTGTTGGCAATCGCAGTCATTTCACGATTGAGCCCAGACATGCGCGTGATGGCGGTATAGCCGGTGCTGTCCATTATAAACCCCCGATCAACGGGATGAGCCGATCAACAAAAAAGGCGCTGAGTGTCTCGGTCATGAAGCCCATGGTCATCCAAAAAACCAACAAGATCGCGCCAAGTTTGGGAACGAAGGTGAGCGTCATTTCTTGAATGCTGGTCAAAGCTTGTACCAAGCCGATGCCGACGCCCGCAAAGAGAGCCACGACAAGAATTGGGGTCGAAATGACCACAGAAATCCACAGAGCCTGTCTGAGTGTGTCGTAAAAAATCAGGTCATCCATGGTTACACCGGCATCCGAAGAATTTCTTGATAGGCTTCAACAACTTTGTCGCGCACAGCCACTGCGGCTTCGACGGCCAGCTCGGTTTGTGCAAGTGCCTCGACAAGTGCCTGACTGTCGGCGCCCCCTGTCAGTGCGGCTTGCGCAATGGATTCACTTTCTTGCAAAGACTGGGCAAATTCGCCGGCGGCCTGCGCAAGCTTGCCCTCAGAACCAGCGTTGGCGGTGTCTAATTTAGGTGCGGTTGCTGGGCGTGTTGATGCGTAACCCTGCGCTGCATATGCGGATCGGATGTCCATTCTGGCCTCCTATTAGCGACGTAAAAGATCGAGCAAAGACGTCGACATTTGTCGCGCTTGATCAAACATTTTGAGATTGGCTTCATAGCTGCGCTGCGCTTCACGGGCGTCAGCGATTTCAACCATAATTTCGACGT
>NZ_JBDMZG010000133.1:0-5159 GCF_039769035.1 Pacificibacter sp. | reverse complement strand
CTCGTACCAAGGAAGACATCCTCATCGCTCTGGAGCAGGGGCGCGCGTCCATCAGTGCCAATCCAAACAATCCAAGGGTCGAGCTCTTTGCATCCTTGGATCGTGGGGAAACGTTTGAGCTTATGATGGGGGACAATGCTGTGTCGCGCGGCACACCTGTCGTCTTTGAAGTGCGCCTTCATGGCGGCGTACAACCTGATGTGAGTTATGACGTGAGAGTGGTTAAAAACCGCGCTGAGTTTGGGCGTTTCAGCACGGACCCCGCCACGGGCACAGTGCGGTTTACGGACAACCCGAGCACGGAGCACCATAGCTACTACCGTGTCGAGATCGAAGGGCCGCAAACGCCGTTTCCTGAAGTGCCAGTTTGCATGAACCAAAGTGGTCCTATGGTCGCTTTGTCCAACCCGATCTATTTCAACTACGATCCCGACTTTTAGCGCGCGTTAGGCGCAGCGCACGCTGTCGAAATCTGCTGATCACATTTCTTTTGTAAGGTTCTCATACGCTAGAAAGCATGTGGGTGCTTGGCGTGTGGGAAAGTTAGGACGGAGGCCCCGCGACCACAATTTAGGTCACATGGTTCTCGTGCGGAGATTATCAGCATGAGAGGCAGAGCATGACAGTAGAGACTTCATCTGTGGGGGATGAACCTACACTTGAGCGCACCTACGAGGCGGCGCAGCGCCAGTTGCAACGCGCCATCGACCTTGTAGATGCAGCATTGGATGCCCCGAAAACAGGGGGTGTGGGCAATTTGAAAGAGTCGCCGAAGGTTTTCGCGGAACTCAGGCAGGCGCTCTTACATCTTTATACGGAAAGGAACCGGCTGGATGAGCAAAGGCGCAAAACAGGTGAGCGAGGCACCGGAGATCTCGACTTTAGCGCCGCGCGCGCTGAGATCCTTGATCGATTGGATCGCCTCAGAACCCCGAGAGACGCAGACAACGTTTCTTAATGACTTGGATCAGGGGGCGCTTTTGGCGCTCCCTTTTTTGTTCGAAGCTTGGGCTTTAAATCACCAAGTGCCTCCCATGGGGGACTGGCGGACATGGGTAATCATGGGCGGGCGCGGCGCAGGCAAAACGCGCGCTGGGTCTGAATGGGTGCGCTCTATGGTCGAAGGACCGCGTGCGGTGGACAAAGGGCGTGCCAAACGCGTGGCATTGGTGGGCGAGACCTATGATCAAGCGCGCGAAGTGATGGTGTTTGGCGACAGTGGTATCATTGCGTGTTCTCCGCCAGATCGCCGGCCCAAATGGGTTGCGACACGCCGCACATTGGTTTGGCCCAATGGGGCGGAGGCTATGGTGTTCTCTGGAAATGATCCTGAAGCGCTGCGCGGGCCGCAATTTGATGCGGCTTGGGTGGACGAGTTGGCGAAATGGAAGAAACCACGTGAGGCGTGGGACATGTTGCAGTTTGGGCTGCGTCTTGGCGATATGCCGCGCCAAGTGGTGACGACCACACCGCGCAATGTGAATATTTTGAAAGAGATTTTGGAGCTGCACTCAAGCGTTGTGACGCGCGCCCCGACCGAGGCGAACGCCGCCAATCTGGCGCCGTCTTTCTTGGAAGAGGTCCGCACGCGCTATGCTGGCACACGCCTTGGGCGGCAAGAACTCGATGGTGTTTTACTTGACGAGGAAGAGGGCGCGTTGTGGTCTTTGAACAAGCTCGAAGCAAACCGTGCAGACAGTTTGCCCGAATTTGATCGCATCGTTGTGGCTGTCGATCCGCCGGTGACGTCCCACAAAGGGTCCGATGAATGCGGCATCGTTGTGGTTGGCGCCGTTACGCAAGGTCCACCTCAAGACTGGCGGGCGTATGTGTTGGAGGACGCGACGATGTCTGCGGCGTCTCCAACCAAGTGGGCGCAAGGGGCGATTGACGCACTGGAACGTTGGGAAGGCGATAAAATCGTTGCCGAGGTGAACCAAGGTGGCGATATGGTGGAGAGCGTGCTGCGTCAGCTTGATCCGATGGTGCCCTATAAATCTGTACGTGCAACTCGTGGCAAAGCAGCGCGCGCCGAACCGGTGGCCGCCCTCTATGATCAGGGGCGTGTTTTGCATACGCGGGGCCTCGGGGATTTAGAGGATCAGATGACCAAGATGACCGCGCAAGGATATAAGGCCTCTGGGTCGCCAGACCGATTAGATGCATTGGTTTGGGCCGTGCATGATTTGATGATTGCGCCGGCCGCCGGTCACAAACGACCACGGATTCGCACATTGGGATGACCGTGGCACAATTTGGACGCCAAATGATTGGCCCCGCCTTCGCAGTGAGATGTCGAAGGCGGGGCCATTTTTATTTTGGGGGCAAATTTATGCGGGGTCTGTACGTATCTAGACCGGCGATAGTGCTGGGTTGTCGAACACATTTTTTCATGTGAATTTTGTTTAATTAATTGTTTTTGTTTGCGTAATTACTTTGTGTTGCGCGCTGAGGCGGGCAGCGCACGCTCTTATAGGAAGATGTTTCATCCTATCCCGTAAAACTCAATCTACCGAAGGCGAACAGACACAAAGAACCAAGTGATCGGGGCGCTGACGGAACAGAGATTTGGGAAGGCGCGGACACCGCGGTGGGCTGAGATGCGCCAGATGGCGGATCATGTCCCCTTTCCAGACCCTCGGGCGGCCTCGCAGAAATGCGGCCCCCGAGGGCAAAGTTTGAGAGTGAGCCATGCAGCGGTCGGGGTGTTCCGAACCATTGCATTTAGCGGGGTGCCCGATGGCATCTGCGGACAGTTTGAGGAGAGACACGGATATGGTGTTTGACTTTATGAAGCGAGGCGCACAGGCGCAGCCTGAGGTGAAAGCCTCAGCAACAGGTCCAGCGATCGCTTATTCAAGCGCAGGCCGTGTGGCATGGAGCCCACGCGACACAGGCACGCTCACGCGTGTTGGGTTTACAGGTAACCCTGTCGGGTTTCGGTCAGTGAAGTTGATCGCAGAAGCCGCCAGCGCGTTGCCAATTGTTTTGCAAAACGCGCAGGCACGTTTTGAAGAGCATCCGCTTTTGTCTGTGATCTCACGCCCAAACCCAGTGCAGGGGCGTAGTGATTTGTTCGAAGCGCTCTATGCGCAGATCCTGTTGTCAGGCAATGGATATCTGGAAGCTGTTGGTGAACAGGGCGAAGTTCCGGTTGAGCTGCATGTTTTGCGGTCTGATCGTATGGGATTGGTGCCCGGTGCTGATGGCTGGCCTGTCGCATATGAATATGCTGTCGGCAATCGCAAGCACCGCTTTGATGTGATCGATGGGCAATCGCCCGTGTGCCATATCAAATCGTTCCACCCCAGTGATGACCATTACGGCTTGTCGCCGATCCAAGCCGCAGCCACTGCGATTGACGTGCACAATTCGGCGTCTCGTTGGTCCAAAGGCTTGCTCGACAATGCAGCACGCCCATCTGGCGCGATTGTGTATGGCGGTTCTGATGGGCAGTCGTCGATGAGTTCGGATCAATATGATCGCTTGTTGACCGAGATGGAAAGCCATCACCAAGGTGCGCGCAATGCGGGTCGTCCGATGTTGCTTGAAGGCGGCCTGGATTGGAAACCTATGGGCTTTAGCCCGTCTGATATGGAGTTCCAAAAAACCAAAGAGGCCGCGGCGCGTGAAATTGCGCTCGCCTTTGGGGTGCCGCCGATGCTTTTGGGCATTCCAGGGGACGCGACCTATGGCAATTACCAAGAAGCCAACCGCGCGTTTTACCGTCTGACCGTTCTGCCATTGGTGCAAAAGGTGACCGGTTCAATCGGACATTGGTTGTCTGAAATGATGGGCGAAGTCATTGAATTAAAACCTGATTTGGATCAGGTGTCCGCATTGGCGCCTGAGCGCGATGCCCAGTGGAACCGTGTGGCCAAGGCGGATTTTCTCACTGCCGATGAAAAGCGCGCCATGCTTGGATTGCCGCCATTGACGCCTGATGCACAGGCAGAGGTTTTTGATGATGTGCCAGCCGAAGAGGTCGGCACGCAAACCGAGGAGACACCCGATGCGTAAGCAATTTGAAAGCGGGCTTGAGCATAAATTCATGCGCCTAGGCGAAGATATTAAGGTCACGGATGGCGTTGAAATCGAAGGCTATGCGTCGTTGTTTGGCCATCGTGATCAAGGTGGTGATGTCGTCCAAGAGGGCGCGTATCGCAAATCTTTGGCCGCTTTGAAAGCCAAAGGACGTTCGGTCAAAATGCTGTGGCAACATGATCCGGCCCAACCGATCGGGATTTGGGATGAGGTGCGCGAAGATACGCGTGGTCTTTATGTCAAAGGACGTTTGCTGACGGATGTTGAAAAGGGTCGCGAAGCTGTGGCCTTGATCGACGCTGGTGCGATTGATGGATTGTCGATTGGCTACCGCACGGTGCGTGCGCAAAAGGGCCAAGACTCAAAGAATGGCAAAGCTGCAAGGCTTTTGTCTGAACTGGAACTTTGGGAGGTGTCACTCGTGACCTTTCCAATGCTTCCTGAAGCGCGGCTGGTGACAGAGGAAAAGGGGGATGATCCCTTCGCCACTGAATGCCTGATGCGTGATCTCGCGGACGCTTTCACAAGTGCACGCAAGCTGCTGGCCGAAGATTAAGGTCAGCGCTTTCACCCTCTAACCAACAAAACACGAAGGATTGTTTGGATGAGCAAAACCGAGACAAAGGCTCGGGCCGGTACCGGTGTGTCCGATTTGTCGGCCAAATCTGTGCCGCTCCCGACCGGACCTGCCACTGAGGTGAAGACCGCGCTGGCCGGTTTCATGAGTGATCTCAAAGACTTTCAAACCGATATCAAATCAAAGTTTCAAGAACAGGAAGAGCGACTGAACATGCTTGATCGTAAATCACACAATTTCGGCCGTCCGGCCCTTTCCGTATCACAAGAGGTGGATATGTCCCATAAATCTGCATTTGGCGCCTATGTGCGTGTTGGCGACGACGACGCGTTGCGTAGTCTCGAGCTTGAAGGCAAGTCCATGTCCACAGCCGTAAACGGCGATGGCGGGTATCTTGTTGATCCGCAAACTGCGGACACGATCAAGACTGTGCTGAAATCCACAGCGTCGATCCGTTCGATTGCAAACGTGGTGAACGTCGAAGCCACATCTTATGACGTGTTGATCGATACTACAGATGTTGGCACAGGTTGGGTTT
>NZ_JBDMZG010000019.1:0-6809 GCF_039769035.1 Pacificibacter sp. | reverse complement strand
TGATCATCGATCAAAGGCTCGGCCCGCAGCAGCCCGCCTGTCAGCCCCTGTACCACGCCTGGTGTTTCCGCCACGAAACGCCAGTCAAAAGCGGTACGCGCAAGAACTTCATTGGCGATATTCAGGGTATGCGTCACGGCGGACGCTTCATAATCACAAAAGCCATTACCGACATAAAGCTCAAACAGCTGTGGCGTCGTGGTGGTATCATGTAGCATCGCAGAGTAATTCCTACCTAGGGACAGCGCAAAAGCGCTAACGCTTAAGCTCCTGAGCCTGTTTAAACACATAGACGTGAGAGGGGTAAATGATAAAATATTCCCAAAAAGAATATTTGTTGCATTAAATTCAAAATAGTAGCATACGAATTCATGTTCAGAGAAAGACACAAATGACTACTGCCAGCCATAATCACCGCCTCATTGATGGGCATAAAGTCGCAATCAAAATCATTAATGAGTGTAAACAATATACCAACGAACAAAACACACTTGGCCGCTTGGTATCAATTTGTATCGGCGATGTACCAGAAACCAAACTCTATATTCGCAACCAAGCGCGCGGCGCAAAAAGTGCGGGTCTGCCTTTTGAACAAATAAAATGGAATGCAAATATCAAACAGAATGAAGCGAAGCGCATTATTCAGAAAATGAACGATGATGCGTCAATTCTTGGGATCATCATCCAACGTCCAGCCCCTCAGCATATCAACATTCGTTCACTCCAATCCGCCGTACATCCGCTAAAAGACGTTGAAGGAATGAACCCTGCCTCGATCGGCAATATAGTTTATTCCGACGTTGCACTCGCGCCATGCACCGCAGCCGCAACCATCCAATTGATCAAGGAAACTGGCCTTAAGCTCGAGGGCCTTGAAGTAGTTATGATCGGCCATTCAGAGATAGTTGGCAAGCCTACCGCAGTTATGCTTATGGCAGAAGGCGCTACTGTCACGGTGTGTCACCATCTCACCCGTTCGGTCGCCATGCACTCGCGGCGCGCCGACGTGATTGTTGTAGCCGTTGGCATAGCAGGTTTTCTAAACTCTGATATGGTAAAACCTGGTGCAGTGGTCATTGACGTTGGAATAAACCAGATCACGGGTGAAGATGGCTCTTATGAGATAGTTGGCGACGTACAGACTGAAGCTGTGACTGAAGTCGCAGGCTGGGTTACTCCTGTCCCTGGTGGAGTTGGTCCTGTAACTGTTGCTATTCTGATCAGAAACGCTATCACTGCGCACAAGCGCCAGTTAGCAGCGGGCTGGATCACCTAGCGGGCAACACGACACACCAATAAAGCCAGCCATACCTTGCTGTCACAACTAAGTGTATGAGTCGAAATATGTTCAAACGTAATTTTTTTAAATACGATAAACCTACAGCAGGCAAGGCAGTCAACGAGACGAATGAGGCCCCTGGCAAGTGTAAATTTCGCCAAAATTGGAGAGTTTCAAAGTGCTTAACATGCTTTTAGCCTAATCTGACAACACAATACTAACCTAACCAATTGCGGGACAACACAAACTGCCGATAGTATATCCCCTTTTTAGATAGCGGGCATAAAGAAAGCCTTCAAAGCACTTATAGAAATGCAGCACTTGGGCGTCCTACTGGCTCCCCCCTAACCCCAAATCAATAGCTCCAAATCCTTATCAAGAAACGCATATGATTACGAAAAGCATACCCTTGAATAAGGCCAGACGTCGCCCACACTGGCCTTATGCCTGATCAGGTGCAAAGATAACTCTCAAGGGTTGCTTCGTGATGGAGCTACTAAATGTTCAAATTACCTCATGACTGCGCACGTGTCATGCTCGTAAATTATGCGCTTGTTAGATAGTTTGCAATCTACGTTATCATGAACCCAATCTACCTAATAACATTGCGCATCAGCCAGTGCTTTCCGATGAGCGAATATTAGGTGCAATTAAGATCATGGAAAAGCTTAATAATTTAGCCTAGCGCATCTGCTAGATCGCAAAAAAGGTTTAGGAGACCACTCAATTTTGTAAGCGCACGTCCAAAATATAGTGCGCTTAGAGTGCCAAATAGCCAACCCCGGAAAAAGCAATTAGGCATCCAATCCATTGCAGAATAGTCAGCCGTTCTTTCAAAAAGATCCAAGCAAAAACAATTGTAAGTAATCCAAACATTGAACTTGCAACAGACGCATATTGCGCATCTGGCTGGTGCGCCGCCGAATTGATCATCAGAAGCGCAATGCCATCAGCGACGCCCATCACCATCAACAACGGTAATGCTGCAACACCGGGCCAAAGTGTTTGTTTCACAGTGATCATGCCAGTTACTAATAATGCAATAGCAACGCATCGCGTTACTAAAGTCACAGGCAATTCACCTGATTGCACGCTCGCCATCTGACCAAAAGCGAACGTTCCAGCAAAGCCGCAAGCAGCCATAACTGAATATGCTATTGTTTTGCCGGCTGGCGGTACTTGCTCGTGATTATGATCCGAAAGGGCTGCAACCAGAGACACGCCAAGTATGATCGACAGCACAGCACCCCACTGTAGGACTGATATATTTGCACCGAACCACGCAGCCCATGCCAGCGATAAGATTGGAAAACTTGCAATGATCGGTGAGACAAGTTTGACCGGTCCACGTTGGAAAGCGCCATAAAGACCAAGGCTGGCCATCAAAAACAAAACGCCTGACAGCACCGAAATTCCTATCACGGAACGGTCGGGGAAAACTGCGCTTTGCTGAACACTCATAACGATCAAATGAAACAAAGTGCCCACAAGCAACACCGTGAGCAGCGATGCCATGAGCGGGGCTTTCTGGCTGATAAAGCGCACACATACATCGTGCACTCCCCACATGACTGCCGCGACCAATCCTAATGCAAGTGCGCTCATTTATCCGAACGGAAAAACGGAATCATGAATACCAAGCAAGCAACCAAAAAGAAGACACTGCCGAACATCGCCCAAAAGCTGCCGATGCTCGCGATGCAAAAGCCTACCGCCGAAATTACGAACAATATCCAGCCGATAAAGTTAATCTGATTGTTACCCAACAGGTTTACTCCGATTTTATTTGCCGTTTCTTTATTATTTATATTATTCTATTAATGAAACATTTTTTCCCTGGATGCAAATATCTGTTGGTTTGGAGATGCAATGCTTGAAGACTATCCACGAGTTCGTCCTGGCCCACCAAAACCGAGCGTAATACTAGAACCGAAGGTTTTTTCACTGCCGCCCGGAACTGAACGCTATGTGATCCCAGGCGCAGGTGCGATCCTTGTACCCGTGTATGCAGGCGATAAATTTACGATAACAAACGATGAAGGCGGTCAGCCGTGCGAGATCGTCATAACCGATGAATACGGCACGCTGTCACCAGAAATTTTAGGGCACACCAGCAGCAAATCTGCGGATGGACTTAAAGCATTACTTACCACTTCAGATCAGTCCTTGCACGGCTTGCGCATGGGGCTTGATGCCCGCTCAATTAATCTGGCTCAGACAGGCGCGATCAAATTTTTTGACGCGGGCACGCCCGCTGGCACATCTGAGAGTTTTTCCGTTTCTGCAACAGGCACGGTGATCGTCGCGGCCCCTGGCGGACCTATGGATTTTGAGGCGCAAAATACTTCAACTCCCCTTACTCTGATGATTACCCGCGCCAAGCTTCAGCCGTACACGCGTTATGAATTGCCTACGCCTTTAGCCGATCCCCTCGCAGACATTCGCGTTCATAGCCAAACTGCTGAGGCCTATTTTGTTAAAGCTGGTGACTACATCCAAATCCTTGATGTTGATGGTCGCCAATGCACCGACTTTGAATGCTTCTCTGCGCGCAAGCTTGACAAAGGCATTGAACACGCTCTTGACGTCACAACCACACGCACGCTGATGGGGCAAGCCTATCCTATGCCGGGTTTACACGCGAAATATTATGATCAAGAAATGGTGCCGCTCGTCGAAGTTGTGCAAGACACGTGCGGACGTCACGATGCCTTTGCCCTTGCCTGCTCTGCAAAATACTATGACGACATTGGCTATCCCGGTCACATTAATTGCTCTGACAACTTCAATCACGCTTTGTCGAAATATAACGTTGCAGGGCGCAAAGGGTGGATGGCGATCAACTTCTTTTTCAATACGGGGCTTGATAAGCACGGGGTGATGTACGCCGACGAACCGTGGTCACGCCCTGGTGACTACGTGTTGCTACGAGCGCTGACGGACATCGTTTGCGTCAGCTCTGCCTGTCCCGATGACACCACAGCCGCGAACGGCTGGAACCCAAGCGACATCCACGTGCGCACTTACTCGGGCGTAGAGAAATTCCAACGCTCTGTCGCCTATCGCCCCACACCTGATGCGGAATATAAAATGACCAAACAGACCGGCTTTCACGACAAATTCGCCCAGCACACGCGCAATTTCATCGAATACAACGGCTATTGGCTCGCCAATTGCTACGCCGCCGCTGGCCCAATCGAAGAATACTACGCCTGCCGTCAAAAATGCGTGATCATGGATCTTTCGCCTTTGCGCAAGTTCGAGATCACCGGCCCTGACGCTGAAGCGCTTTGCCAATACGTATTCACACGTAACATGAAGACACTCGCGATTGGTGGCGTTGTTTATACGGCTATGTGTTACGATCACGGCGGCATGATCGACGACGGCACAGTGTTCCGCCTTGGTAAAGATAACTTCCGCTGGATTGGCGGCGATGATTACGGCGGCGAGTGGATACGCGAGCAAGCGGATAAGCTTGGTCTGAAAGTCATGGTGCGCTCATCTACGGATCAACTCCACAATGTTGCAGTCCAAGGGCCTGAGAGCCGCGATTTGCTGAAAAAGATCGTTTGGACCGCGCCACATAACCCCGAGTTCGAACAGTTGGAGTGGTTCCGCCATACACCTGCCCGCCTCAACGATGAAAGCGGCACACCGTTTGTTGTTTCGCGAACAGGCTACACAGGTGAGCTTGGTTATGAGGTTATGTGCCACCCGAAAGATTGCGCCGAGATATGGCAAGCGATCTGGGACGCGGGGCAAGAACACGGCATCAAACCCATGGGCCTAGAAGCGCTTGATATGGTGCGCATCGAAGCGGGCCTGATCTTCGCAGATTATGACTTTTCCGATCAAACCGATCCGTTTGAAGCAGGTATCGGCTTTACCGTGCCGCTGAAATCGAAGACTGATGACTTCATTGGCCGCGATGCCTTGATCCGACGCAAGGAAACCCCTGCGCGTAAGTTGGTGGGACTTGAAATCGACAGCAATGTCGACGTAGAGCACGGTGATTGCATCCATGTAGGTCGCGCGCAGATTGGCGAAGTCACATCTTCCATGCGCTCGCCCTTGCTGGGTAAGAATATCGCCATGGCACGGGTTGATGTTGCGCATTCAGCAGTGGGCACTGCGTTGGAAGTTGGCAAGCTAGATGGCCACCAAAAACGCCTGCCCGCAGTGATCACAGGCGCGACAGCTGCCTATGATCCAAAGAAGGAGCGCCCCCGCTCATGATCCGCGTCCTCGCAGCTTGCGCGCTGCTCCTCGTTGCCAACATAGCTAACGCGCAATCAGTAAAACTGACGGCAGAGCAAATCACGAATTTGCTGAGCGGCAACACAGCCGTCGGCAAATGGGACGGCGTAGGCTATCGCCAATACTTTGGCGGCGATGGTGTCACGATATACGTGCAAGATGGCGCGCAATCTGCACGCGGCGAATGGCGCGTTGACGCAAGCCGCGACGAATACCAAAGTATTTGGTCCAAGGATGATGCTTGGGAGGGCTGGTATGTCATGGAATATGTCGGAGTTTATTTTTGGGTGAGCAAAGCCACCCCACCGACGCCCTTTCGTGTGGAGCAAGGCGAACACCTTGTTGAAGAGTAGCGCCACTTTCGCATTTCTCGCTATTGCGACACCTGCAATTTCGCAGACGTGCGATGTGTAAGAAGCACAACTAAACACGCGCGATGGCATCATTACATATTTGAGACAAGACACCTCGCGCGAAGTGATATGCGCGGTCGCGTTGATGCAGAACGGCAAAACCAGCTCATTCTGCTATGCAATATATGAATACCGCTCACCCAACGCAAGTGGCGTTGAAGCGTTGAAGCGTTTGGATACCACCCTTGCAAACTGTTTCCCAGCGCACGAAATGAACGGTGCGGGCGATATCATGAACCACCCTGACAGTTTTGATCAAAAACAATTCTGTGCACCTGAGTATGACCTCAGTCTTTCGCTCAAAGACAAAGCGACCCTAAGCCAAAAACTGGTGTTCTTACGTTTGGATGAGAGTGCGAACGTACCGAATTCTTGCGAATGATATGGCCCTTTGATCTGTATCAACGACGCACAAACGAGCGCGGTGCACGATATTCCCTATGAGCATGCTTGATGACATTGGCGGCGAAGCCTCCCTGCGCGACTTGGTCGAGCATTTCTACGATCTGGTCGAAACCTTGCCCGAAGGCTCAAACCTGCGCCGCGGGCACGGCGTTGAACATGCACGTGTTGAGCAGTTCAATTTCCTCACAGGTTTTATGGGTGGGCGGTACTATTACAAAGAAAAACATGGGCATATGGATGTGAAACTGATGCATGCACGTGTCCCAATTAGGCAAAAGGACGCTGACAATTGGGTGCTTTGTATGTCGCAAGCGCTTAGCGACGAAGGTCATGAGGGCCCTCTGGCGGATCGTTCGGACACAGTATTTCGCCGCGTCGCTGATATCCTAGTTAACGATATTGAGGATTGGGAGACAGCCGGAACACGGCGCTAACCCGGCATCATCTTTCCG
>NZ_JBDMZG010000132.1:0-2708 GCF_039769035.1 Pacificibacter sp. | reverse complement strand
GGGCCTTACAATAGTGGTGAGAGGTCCTTAGCCCTACAGATCAACTGTAGCGATTACGTACAGTAACCCCCTGCCGTTGGTCCAAGGACCGCGGCCCTAGCAAAACCAACCAAGCCCAACTGTGTTGCGGCAACGCTATAAGCAAGACGTGGGTGCGTGATATATGATCCGATAGTGGACTGGCTATTGGTTCCCAGTCCTCGGGCCTAGGCGGGATGATCGAGGAACCCCGGGCTGGGTTTTTCATGTGGCAAATGGGGAGTGTTTCGTCATTGGACGGGGATGCAAACCCGTCCTGTGCGTCTTAAGTGGATTCATTTTAAAACGCCAACGAACAGATTTTTTATTTATATCTTTTTTGATTTTACCAGACAACTCACGGTCAATTCGAGACCACTCCCAACTATGAAAACTTCTCAATGTGAACCCACAAGAGTCGAATGGGGGGGTCGCCATTCGGTATGCCTTGTAAAACCGAAAGTGATGATAGCGTACAAACACGTCATAAATAGAGAGGAGTAATCGATGAGGTTTGGTTTTGTTGGATTAGGACAAATGGGAGCGCCAATGGCGATCAACCTAGCTCACGATCATGATGTATTGGTCTATGACCAAAATGCAAGCGCCATTGCCAAAGTTGAGCGATACGGTGCTAAAAGAGCAGACAAGCTCGACCAATTTTCTGACGTTGATGTCCTGATTACATGCCTTCCTGCTGCAAAGATCGTCGATAGTGCGCTGTTCGATTCAAATACAGGATTGGCGCAACACTTGAAACCAAACGCGGTCGTTGTTGACACCAGCACCATTGAATATGGCGCGACGTTGGAAATCAGGGACCGCCTACAGACTGCTGGCCTACGATTTCTCGACGCGCCGGTTTCCGGCATGCAAAAGCGAGCCGAGGACGGTTCGCTGACTATGATGGTTGGTGGTGACGCAAGCGATCTGGCAGAAGTTCAAGGAGCGCTCTCCACTATGGCATCCAAGATTCTGCACATGGGCGATGCGGGCGCAGGGCAGCTGACCAAGCTGGTCAATCAGCTGTTGTTTGATATCAACGCGGCGGCCCTCGCAGAGATTCTGCCTCTGTCGGTTAAATTGGGGATTGATCCCGAGCAGGTTGCAGAGGTGGTGAATTCCGGAACCGGCCGGAGCTATGCCTCGGAATTTTTCGTTCCAAATATCCTGCAAGGCGATTTCAGCAAGGGTTACCCCATGCAGGCTGCCTACAAAGACCTGATCAGCGGCTCAGAGATTTCTGCACGCCACAACTTCCCCACACCAGTTTTGGCCGCAGCAACGGCAACCTATCAGCAGGCCCTGTTGGAAGGCCATGGCGACAAGGACAAAGGTGGAATGATCCTAGTGTTTGAGCGTTTGCTCGGTACGGATTTTCGCGCGACCACATTCAAGGAGCACAAAGCATGAGTGAAGAACACGGCATTCGCGGCGGATTGACCAATTACGGCGATAAGGATTTTGCCGAATACCTGCGCTCATCCTTTGCGCGGTCCATGGGCTTGTCAAAGGAAATGCTGCGCAAGCCGATTGTCGGCATCGCCGAAACGGGATCAGGTTTCAACAACTGCCATCGCACAATGCCCGAGCTTGTCGAAGCAGTTTCGCGGGGTGTTCTGGCGGCGGGCGCATTGCCAAGACCCTTTCCCACAACATCCCTTGGTGAGGTTTTCCTGAACCCCACCAGCATGGTCTATCGTAACCTGATGTCCATGGACACCGAGGAAATGGTGCGCGCGCAGCCGATGGATGCTGTTGTGCTCATCGGTGGCTGTGACAAAACGGTGCCCGCTCAATTGATGGGTGCCGCATCGGCCAACATCCCAACTGTGCAACTGGTTACAGGCCCGATGATGACAGGTCGCCACAGGGGTGAGCGGCTGGGTGCCTGCACAGATTGCCGCCAGTTTTGGGGCAAATACCGCGCGGGCGAGGTCGAGCGCGAAGAAATCGACGTTGTTGAAGGGCGTTTGGCGACAACTGCCGGCACTTGTGCGGTCATGGGTACGGCCAGCACAATGGCATGCATTGCAGAGACGCTAGGTATGTCGTTGCCTGGAAGTGCGGCAATCCCAGCAGTGCATTCGGATCGGCTGGTCGCGGCTGAGTTCAGCGGTAAAACAGCAGTCGATCTGATAACTAATCCGCGCCTGCCCAGCGAGATCATTACGGAGAAATCGGTCGAAAACGCTTTTCGGGTTTTGATGGCCGTCAGTGGCTCGACGAATGCGATCGTGCATTTGACCGCGGTGGCCGGGCGCTTGGGTATTCGCATTCCAAACGCGCGTTTGAACCAGATTTCAGATGAGACGCCTGTGCTGGTGGACCTGAAACCAGTAGGCGACGGTTATATGGAAGACTTCTTTGCAGCCGGGGGAGTGGGCGCAATCTTGCGTGAAATTCGCCATCTGCTGCATCTTGATACGGTCGATGTGACCGGTCAGGTTCTGGGGGATCGACTGGAACCAGAAATGGATTGGGTCGATCGCCGAGTGATCCGAGAATTTGAGAAGCCTGTCTCGGATCAAGGCGGGTTAATCTCGCTCAAAGGCAATATCGCCCCCGATGGTGCCATTTTCAAACGCGCGGCAGCAACACCCGCTCTTTTTGAAACCGAAGGTCGCGCCATCGTTTTCGAGGGTCTGCAAGACCTTGCCAAGCGCGTTGATGACCCTGACCTAGATATC
>NZ_JBDMZG010000131.1:0-11258 GCF_039769035.1 Pacificibacter sp. | reverse complement strand
CCCGTCACGGCGCAGGATGACAAATCCATGCCAAACCCAAGCTCTTCCAACAAAGACAATTCCCATTGCAGGTAGTCGAGCGGCCAATTCGGATCGACACCCAATTTGTCAAGCAAGCTCATACTGTCGACATACAAATAGCCGTGCGCCTCGCGCTCTGGCAGTGCAAACGCAAGCATCGCAGTAATCGAGTTTAGCGCCGACAATGCCATTGGGTCGCTCATCACCGCAGCAGCTCTGCTTTTGATCGGCTCAAAGGTGAAGCTCCCCAGCTGATCCTCAAGCCGCGCTTTCCACGTGAGCGACACTTGGCCACCAGGTTGTAGATGCGGCGTCATTTTGCGGGAAATACCGCCGCGCACAACGCCTGCATGTCGACCATGGTTTTCGGTGAACACCTCAACGATCACGGAAGTTTCCCCGTGCTTGCGCACAGCCAAAACAGCTCCTTGATCCCGCCATTCAATCACCTGTGGCTCCAATGTTATTTTGGTATGTTACTGCGCCAAGCGTGCCGTGGTGATGGCGTTGCGTCAATCCGAGAGGCCGATTTCATCCAACAATGTGCGGCCATCTCGATCTTCGACTTCGATAATCCACAAATCTGGATCATAGCCTGATTGTTTGGACAGAGCCGCATCCACATCGCGCTCAACCCCGCTGGCCAATTCAACCCACTCGCGGCGATCTGCCATCAAGTCAAACTGTCGTTGATAGGCCACAGCCTGACCATCAAGCGTGTTAAGTTTCACCATCACCGCACCGGCTGTAGCGTCGCCTTTTTTGACGACGAAAACAGGGATGTCTTGCAGGCGTAAGCGCGTCAAATAGGCGGCCACCCACATATCGGCAGTGAGACGCGCCATCTGTGCTTAGTTCCCGTCTTTGAAATCGAGGCCCATTTCGCCGTAGCGCTCAGATTCTTCCAACCAATTTGGACGCACTTTGACCTGCAAAAATAGGTGCACTTTACGGCCCAAAAATTCGTTAAGCTCTTCACGAGACGCGCGCGAAATACGTTTGATTGTCTCGCCCTTGTGGCCCAACAAAATGCCTTTGTGACCATCGCGCGCCACATAGATCACTTGATCAATGCGCGCTGATCCGTCTTTGCGCTCTTCCCAGCTTTCGGTCTCAACCGTCAATTGGTAGGGCAACTCTTGGTGCAATTGCAGCGTAAGTTTTTCTCGTGTCATTTCAGCGGCAATCATCCGCAATGGCAGATCAGCGATTTGATCTTCTGGGTACAGCCAAGGCCCAGCTGGCACTTCAGCCGCCAACCATTCGCGCAAATCATCCACGCCGTGACCTTTTTCAGCCGAGATCAAAAATGTCTTTTTGAAATCGAAACGCTCGTTCATTTTGCTGGTCAAAGCCAACAGCTCATCCACTGGGACGCGGTCGATTTTGTTAATCGCCAAGGAAATGTTGCGCGCGTCAGTGCGCTCAGACAGGGCTTCCAAAATAGCTTCGACGCCTTTGGTCATGCCGCGATGTGCTTCGATCAACAACACAACAACATCCGCGTCTGCGGCACCGCCCCAAGCGGCAGCAACCATTGCACGGTCCAAACGACGTGTTGGCTTAAAGATACCTGGCGTATCAACGAACACCATCTGGCTGTCGCCCTCAATGGCAACGCCGCGGATGCGTGCGCGTGTGGTTTGAACTTTGTGCGTCACAATCGAGACTTTCGCCCCCACCATCCGGTTCAAAAGCGTGGATTTGCCAGCATTAGGTTCGCCGATAAGGGCAACAAAGCCCGCGCGTGTCGTGGTCTCGGTTGTCATTGTCCGCTCTCCAATTGGTCCAGCAGCGCCTTTGCGGCAGCTTGCTCAGCGTTGCGTTTCGATGTTGCCTCAGCGCGCATGGTTTGCCCGCTTTGCAATTGCACCTCGATGGTGAACACAGGCGCATGATCTGGACCTGAGCGTTTGACTTCTTCATATTTCGGCGGGTGCTGTTTGCGCGCTTGCGCCCATTCTTGCAGCGCCGTTTTGGGGTCGCGACTGTCCGCATCAACCGTCAAAATCCGTTTCCCCCATAGTTTCAAAATAACCGCCTTGGCCACTTCGAAACCTGCATCCCTATAGACGGCTGCGATCACAGCCTCCATCGCATCGGCCAAAAGCGCCTCTTTGCGACGACCGCCAGAAAGCATCTCAGACCGGCCCAATTTAAGCACAGCACCAAGATCGATATCACGCGCAACATCCGCACAGGTTTCTTTGCGCACAAGTGCGTTAAACCGTGGCGCAAGTTGCCCTTCTGAAGCCCCAGTATCGGCCTCAAACAACGCTTCTGCCATGCTCAACCCTAACACACGATCGCCCAGAAATTCGAGGCGCTGGTTGTCAGGGCGTGTGGCAGAGGAAAACGAGCTGTGAGTCACAGCGCGCGTCAGGTGTTCGGCATCTTGGAAAACGTGACCAAGACGTGCCTCAAAGGCTTTAAGTTCGGCGGAAATCTTCACACGATGTCCTCATAGAAGCGGTCCATGCGCCATGTCCAGAAGAACAAAAGCGACTTGCCAGCAGCAGAGAACATCACGCGATCCACGCGGCCGAGCAGGAATTTCTCAGGGACAAACCCAACGCCCGAAGGCTGCGCGATGCGGCTGTCAGCAGAGTTGTCGCGGTTATCGCCCATGAAGAAATACTGCGCTTCGGGGACGGTGTAGACCGGCGTGTTATCGACGCTGGTATTTGCGATATTCAAGATTTTATGACTTTTACCGTTCGGAAAGGTCTCGATGAAGCGCTCTTTCACACATTCGCCGCCCAGACCAACCGCTCGATTTGAACACCGAGGCGTGTTGCCTGCAGCACCTTGCGCTTCAAAGATTTCAGAAAACACACCATCAGGAGTCTGTTTTGCTTCTTCGCCATTGATAAACAGCACGCCGTCTTTCATTTGAATCTTGTCGCCAGGCAAACCGATCAAGCGTTTTACAAATGCGCGGTGCTGCGTCGGGTGCTCAAACACCACGACATCACCACGCTTTGGTGCTTTATCCAAAATACGACCGGAAATTGGGCACAAGAAACGAACCAATTTGGGGCACGAATATTCTGAAAACCCATAGCTCATTTTGTTCACAAACAAGAAGTCCCCGATCAACAGGGTGCTTTTCATGGAGCTGGACGGAATAAAGAAGGGTTGGAAAAACAGCGTGCGGAACAAGCCAGCAATGAGCAGTGCATACACAACGGTTTTCACCGTTTCAGTTATTGAATCTTTAGCCTTGCTCATATTTTTGGTCTCGCGTTTGGACGGCCTTATTCAGGCACATAATAATCATCGTAGGGGTGTCATGCTCAGAGGCGCGCTTGCTGTCAAGCGTATCACGAAGAACACCACGGTTTCGGCATGATTTGTAGGGGTCTCGCCTGCATTTGGCTACAGCGGGCGCGCCTCAATCACCACAAAAGCCTGCGCCCAAGGGTGATCGTCGGTCAAAGTCACGTGAATGACGGCCTCGTACCCGTCCGGCGTCATCGATTCCAACCGTTCTTTGGCCCAGCCAGTGACCTGCATCGTTGGCTGTCCCGAGCGCATATTGCTCACCGCCATGTCTTTCCATGAAATGCCCATCGCCAACCCCGTGCCCAAAGCTTTTGAGCAGGCTTCTTTCGCCGCCCAGCGCTTGGCGTAGGTGCCTGCAACATCTTTGCGGTTACCGGCTTTGCGTTGTTCGGTTTCTGTAAACACACGGTTTTTGAAACGATCCCCAAACCGATCGAGCGTACCGGAGATACGTTCGATATTTGCAAGGTCAGTGCCAATTCCAAGGATCATACAGGTTAAACCAATTTTGAGGTCACGACTTTCAACGCCGCAAAACCAAATAGCCCAGCAAATGCGCCATCGAAAACACGATGCATCCGCAAATAGCTCTGGGCCATCAGCCGCGTTGAAAACACGATAGCCATAAATGACATGACCACAAGCGAGGTGAACAAGCACGACAGCCCCACCTGCACCACAGCGGCCTTTTCTGCCGATTGTGGGATGACGACGGCGAACAAGGCGCCCCAAAACAACGCAGCCTTGGGATTCATCACGTGGATCAAAAAGCCACGCCGCCACGCGCGCCCCATGGAATCCGAACTGGGGGTAATATGGGCAGCCGATCCGCCCAGCGCGCTCTTGGCGGATTTGAACGCGATAAACAAAAGATATCCGGCCCCGAGGTATCGCAGCGTTTCAAACATCCACGCATGGCTTGCCATCGCTGCGCCGAACCCAAGGGCTGCGACAGAGGCCCAAACGATCGACCCATTCCAGACACCAAAGGACAAAGCCAAGCCGCTTTTGCGGCCCGCCCCCATTGAGGCCCCCGCAATTGCCAGAACAGCAGGTCCGGGTGAGCCAACTGCAATCGCCCAGCCCAAAATGATGGGCCACAGATCGGCGAAAGGAATCACCCGCGCGCCTCATCCATCAAACGGCGCATTTCTTGGATGGCCGGCTTAAGGCCGCGAAAAATGGATTCACCAATCAAGAAGTGTCCGATGTTCAACTCAACGACTTGCGGCAAAGCGGCAATCGGTTTGACCGTGTCATAGGTGAGCCCGTGCCCTGCGTGGACTTCCAACCCCAACCCGTTGGCAAAATCCGCCATCTCAGTGAGGCGCTTCAACTCATCGTCACGCGCGTCAAACTGCCCTTCGGCATGCAGGTCGCAATAGGCCCCTGTATGCAGTTCAACGACTGCGGCGCCAATGCGGTGTGCGGCTTCGATCTGCGCACGGTCTGCCGCGATGAAGATAGACACGCGGCTGCCCGCTTCGCGCAAAGGCGCAATAAAGTGTGCAAGACTGTTTTCTTCTCGCGCCACTTCCAAACCGCCCTCGGTGGTCCGTTCTTCGCGCTTTTCGGGCACAATACACACGGCATGCGGTTTGTGGCGCAAAGCAATCGCCTGCATTTCCGGAGTCGCGGCCATTTCGAAATTCAGTGGCACGGACAGATGCTCAACCAAAGCGTCGATGTCGGCGTCTGTGATGTGGCGGCGATCTTCGCGCAGATGCGCAGTGATACCATCCGCGCCGGCCTCTTCGGCCAGTTTTGCGGCGCGCACAGGGTCAGGATAGGCAGAGCCGCGCGCATTTCGAACTGTCGCAACGTGGTCGATATTCATGCCCAGTCTCAGGGGTGCCAAATCAGTCATAGGATGCCTTTCCATGTGTGCCCTTATGGGCCCAACCTGCCTTATCACATTGCTCTCTCGTGGGGCAAAATAGACGTCCACGCGCAAAAGGAAACCAACAAATTTTGATGCACCCCATCACGCGAGCGCTCAAAGCTTTGGATTGTTTTTCTTCGCAACCGCTTTGTCTCTAAGCTCTTCAAACTTGGCTTTCAAAAGACCCTTACGGCGTTTTTGAAACACGCTGATCATCGGCAAACTCACATAGTACGCGACAAGGCCCGCCAAAATACCGGGGAGAATGCCACCAATCAAATAGGGGATAAATACGTCATGGGCAAAGCGCCAAACTCCATCCCAATTGGCAACATCATCCGTCATCATCGCTTTCATGTTGTGAACAAGATCATGTCCTGCGTCATAAAACGTCCCAAAAAAGGACCGTTCATGATCTGCTTCAAACTCGGACCCAAGGAGGAAATGCCCCGTCTTAAGCGACAACAAGGCGATTGGAACATAGGTCAGCGGATTGCCTGCAAAGGTCGCAAGAAGAGCCGCCAAAACATTGCCTCGCATCAAGCGCGCCAAAATAGCCGCCACAACAAAGTGCAATCCAAAGAATGGGGTAAAAGCTGTGATGACGCCAGCGAATACGCCACGCGCAATGCTGTCTGGCGTTCCGGGCAAACGATTGAGACGCAGTTGCATGTACCGAACCGCGCGGGACCAGCCCCCACGGGGCCAAATCCACTGCTGCATCCACTTGATCAGCGGCAGCTTGTCTCGGCGCTTGAAAACCACGTTTCCCTCAAGACCCCTTAGGGCTTTCTATTCAAATCCCTGTAGCGTCTAACACGCGCTACGTCGCTTTCAGCTTCAACCGCCAGAACAACCGCGTGTAAGTGCTCAATATCCCGCACGTCCGCGTCGACGATCACCCTAAAGAAATCGGGTTTCCGCTCGATGAACGTCAAATCCGAAATATTGGCCTTTTGTTCGCCGATCAACGTACAAATGCGACCCAAAACGCCCATATCATTGGAAATCGTAATGTCGAGTGACACGGCGTGAATTGGACCATGCGGCCCAGAGTGCCATTGCAAATCAACCCAGCGATCAAGTTCTGATTCGAGTTCGGCAAGCGCAGGACAATCAATCGCGTGCAGCATAACACCTTTGCCACGATACGTGATACCCACGATGCGCTCACCTGGCACGGGCTGACAACATTTGGCGCGATTGTAGCTTTGGTTGTCACTAAGCCCCAAAACCGCACGCTTGGCATCGACGTCAGCTGAGGCATGCACCAATTCAGGATAGACAGATTTCACAACATCATTGGCAACCAAATCAGCTGAACCCATACGCGCAAGCAACTCTTCGGTGGACGCCAAAGACAGCTGTTTAGCCGCCGTTGCCAAGACTTTTTCAGACGCCTTCTTGCCGACATGCTCAAACGCCACACGCGCCAGCTCACGTCCAAGCTTGACGAAACGTCCGCGATCTTCTTCGCGCAAGGATTTGCGGATTGCAGCCTTGGCGCGCCCTGTCACAACAATATCGAGCCATGTGCCCTGCGGGCGCTGGCCTTCGGCTGTCAAAATCTCAACAGATTGGCCGTTTTTCAAACGCGTCCAAAGCGGTACACGAATGCCGTCCACCTTGGCGCCAACACAGCTGTCGCCGATACGCGTGTGAATGGAATAGGCATAATCAAGCGGCGTCGCGCCTTTGGGAAGCTTGGTCACTTCACCTTTTGGCGTAAAGCAGAACACCTGATCGGCGTACATTTCTAGCTTAACATGTTCTAAAAATTCGCCGTGATCGTCAGAGTTCTCAAACCGCTCGGTCAGTTGTGCAAGCCATTTGGCGGGATCAACCGCAAAGGGGTTTTGCGCCCGCACACCGTCGCGATAGGACCAATGCGCCGCAACGCCGCCTTCGGCCACTTCGTGCATTTGGCGTGTGCGGATTTGCACCTCAACGCGTTTACCATCGCGACCAGACACAGTGGTGTGGATCGAACGGTAGCCGTTGGTTTTGGGCTGTGAAATGTAATCTTTGAACCGCGTTGGGACCGCGCGCCAACGTTGGTGAATCACACCCAACGTACGGTAACAATCACCTTCTGAGGTGGTGATAATGCGAAACCCATAGATGTCTGACAGGCGTGAAAAGCTCTGTTGCTTTTCTTCCATCTTACGCCAAATCGAATACGGCTTTTTGGCGCGACCGAACACTTCCGCATCAATGCCCTCGCGGGCCAATTCGGATTTGATATCGTTGGTAATTTTGTGGATCACATCGCCCGTTTCACGTTGCAACGTGATAAAACGGCGAATAATCGAATTGCGCGCCTCGGGATTGATCACGCGGAAGCTGAGATCCTCAAGCTCCTCACGCATCCACTGCATCCCCATCCGCCCCGCAAGTGGCGCAAAGATATCCATCGTCTCACGCGCTTTTTGCAGCTGCTTTTCGGGACGCATCGATTTGATCGTGCGCATATTGTGCAAACGGTCAGCCAACTTGACCAAGATAACCCGCAAGTCCTTGGACATCGCCATGAAGAGCTTGCGAAAGTTTTCGGCTTGTTTGGTCTCGGAACTCGACAGCTGCAAATTGGTCAGCTTGGTTACACCGTCAACAAGCTCGGCCACATCTGTGCCAAACTTTCTTTCAACTTCGCTATAAGTCGATTTGGTGTCTTCAATTGTGTCATGCAAAAGCGCGGTGATGATCGTGGCATCGTCCAGCGCTTGTTCGGTCAAAATCGCAGCAACCGCAATCGGGTGCGAAAAGTACGGCTCACCAGAGTGGCGGAACTGACCTTCGTGCATTTCCATTCCGTAGGCATAAGCCTCTCGGATCAAATCTGCATTTGTTTTGGGATTGTAGTTGCGGACCAAGGCGATCAGGTCTTCGACGTCGATCATTTGGTCCGCACTCTTCTTGCAACGGCCAGAGTTCAGGACTCATGGCACAAAATTACAGTTACCCTTGGGCTTCCATCAAAGCACGAAGCAGCTTTTCTTCAGACATATCGTCATCAGCTGGCTGATCTGTTTCTTGACCCATGAGAAGCGCCATCTGGTCTTCTTCTGGTTCATCAACTTCGATTTGTGTCTGGTTTGACTCGATTTGACGTTCGCGCAATGCAGACGCCAACTGAGTTTCATCAGCAATCTCACGAAGAGCAACAACAGGGTTTTTGTCGTTGTCGCGATCAACGGTCAAAGTTGACCCAGCTGAAATTTCGCGAGCGCGATGTGATGCAAGCATAACAAGTTCAAAACGATTAGGAACTTTATCTACGCAATCTTCTACTGTGACGCGAGCCATGAGATCTCCAATTCCAACTGAGCGAGGGATACAAGCGACCTATTTAGGCCCTTGTCGCGTGATTGACAAGGCATCAATCGGCCCCAAAATATGCCTTTTTTGTGGTTTCACAAAGGTTTTATCCCTTTGATTTCACTCGCTGGCAGTCCGTCACACAACATTTGAGCGGTTTTCCCCGACACGGGGTGCATCCAATCTGGCCAAACATCGCACAAAGGAATCAGCACAAACCCGCGATCCTGAATGCGTGGGTGCGGCAAAATAAGTTCGCTTGGCGCCGCCTTCATTTGAACCTCAAGCGGTAAGTCCGCCCAATATTCATAGGTTTCCAAATCTGGCAAAATCAAATCTTCAAACGACAAAAGATCAATGTCCAAGGTTCGCCCAGCCCAACGGGTCTCACGCGTTCTTCCAAATTTCGCTTCTAAATCATGCAGTTGCGCCAAAAACTCTTCTGCTTCGCAGGTCGTCTTCACGATAACGGCCAAATTTACATAGTTCGGGCCAGCGCCCGCTGGAAAGCAAGGCGTTTCAAAATATCGACTTTGCTGCACAATATGCGCGCCAGCCTCCCCCAAATGAGCGAGTGCTGCAGTGATCGTCTCTCGGGTTGACCCAACGTCTGAAGGGAGATTCCCGCCAAAAGCCAAAACCGCGCGTTTTTCCTTGATTTGTTTAGCTTTTCCTCGCGACAAAGCGGTCACCCTATATATTTAGACATGTTTAACTGCATTCAGATACATACTATTCCTTTAAACTCAATTCTATGCGCATCTTTGAATATTAAGACTGCGCGAAATGCATTTTAGAAAGGATTCCATACAATGTTCTATAGAGATGAACGCCTTGCTTTATTCATTGACGGTTCCAATCTTTACGCTGCTGCCAAAGCACTTGGTTTCGATATCGATTACAAGCTGCTGCGCCAAGAGTTTATGCGCCGTGGCAAACTGCTGCGCGCGTTCTACTACACGGCTTTGCTGGAAAACGACGAATACTCCCCAATTCGTCCGCTCGTTGATTGGCTCAACTACAACGGCTTCAACATGGTCACCAAACCGGCCAAAGAATTCACCGATTCTATGGGACGCCGCAAAATCAAAGGCAACATGGACATTGAGTTGACCGTGGATGCGATGGAACTCGCACCACATGTAGATCACATCGTGATTTTCTCTGGCGACGGCGACTTCCGCCCCTTGGTTGAAAGCTTGCAGCGTCAAGGCGTGCGGGTGTCTGTTGTTTCAACGATTAAGTCACAGCCTCCAATGATCGCCGATGAATTGCGTCGCCAAGCTGACAACTTCATCGAACTGGAAGAGTTGAAAGACGTTCTTGGACGCCCCGCGCGTGAGCCTTACGAGGCCCCAAACAGCGACGCAACGCCAGAATAAGCGGCCAACACTGCCGCAAACATGATGACAACAAAGCCTCCTGCGCCACGCTGTGCTCAGGGGGCTTTTCTTATACATGCGACAATTCTTGATCAGACCCCATGGACGCGCCGCGGCTGGCACCTTAGATATTGTTCAAAGAATGGATGAGCCAATGACGCACAGTTTGACCAAACCAGCCCTCACGTTGTATCTCGCCGCCCCGCGCGGCTTTTGCGCAGGCGTTGACCGCGCTATCAAAATTGTCGAACTGGCAATTGAGAAATGGGGCGCGCCTGTCTATGTGCGCCATGAAATCGTTCACAATAAATTCGTCGTCGACGGCCTCAAAGAAAAAGGCGCCGTTTTCGTTGAAGAGCTGGATGAATGCCCTGACGATCGGCCTGTAATTTTCTCGGCGCACGGCGTGCCCAAAGCCGTTCCCGCTGCAGCAGCTCAGCGCGAAATGGTCTACGTTGATGCCACCTGCCCGCTTGTATCTAAGGTCCACATCGAAGCTGAACGTCATGCGGAAGCTGGCCTGCAAATGGTGATGATTGGACATGAAGGGCACCCTGAAACAATCGGAACAATGGGACAGCTTCCTGAGGGTGAAGTACTTTTGGTCGAAACACCCGATGATGTTGCGGGGTTGGTCGTGCGCGACCCAACCAAACTCGCTTTCATCACGCAAACGACGCTTTCTGTCGACGACACAGTCGACGTTATTTCCACCTTGCGTGCGCGTTTTCCAAACATCGTAGGCCCACACAAAGAAGACATCTGCTACGCCACCACCAACCGCCAAGCTGCGGTTAAAGCGATTGCAGGCAAGATTGACGGGCTGTTGGTGATCGGTGCGCCGAACTCATCCAACTCAAAACGACTTGTCGAGGTTGGGTCCGCCAATGGATGTGCCTATTCGCAATTGGTGCAGCGCGCGACAGACATTGATTGGCGCGCCCTTGATGGCATTTCATCGATTGGCATCACTGCCGGTGCCTCTGCACCCGAAGTTTTGGTCAACGAAGTGATTGACGCGTTTCGGGATCGATTTGAAGTCACTGTCGATTTGGTCGAAACCGCGCAAGAGAACATCGAATTCAAAGTCCCGCGCGTGCTGCGCGTGCCCGCCTAAAGTCAAAAGAAAGCAACGCTTATGCCCGAAATTCACGCTTGGACAGATGGTGCTTGTTCTGGAAACCCCGGCCCTGGTGGCTGGGGCGTTTTGATGCGTGCGATGGACGGTGATAAGGTCTTGAAAGAACGTGAACTCAAGGGCGGCGAGGCAGATACCACCAACAATCGGATGGAACTTTTGGCGGCGATCAACGCCCTAGAAACACTGACGCGCCCAACAGACATCACCATCACAACCGATAGTGCCTATG
>NZ_JBDMZG010000130.1:0-4475 GCF_039769035.1 Pacificibacter sp. | reverse complement strand
AGTTATGACGAACAACACGTTGGGCGAACAGCAAAGGTTCATGAACGTCTGTGGGGGAGCAGACATTCGCTGCGCTCTGCACTAAGGTCTCCTATGCAGGACCAAGCCGACCTTGGTTTTCCGCACTTCGCTGACGCAGCATCACTTTGCTTCTGCGGCACCTCTGTTGTTGCAGCGCGGCACAAATCGTAATTCCGGTCATTCAGGGTTAACGCCAACATTTGTCAGGACGGCATGCAGGTATTGCTTGAGGAAGTCCAGAAACTCCTTCACCGCCGGTACCCAGACATCAACACTTCGCTGACGTGAAGATCCTAGCATAGGAGTGAATGGCTGCTGTAAAAGGGCACTTTGCACGCGCTATGTCTGCGCGTGCATTAAGCCGCGAAGAGCTCAGATGTCACCAATATTGCAGAATGTTTGAAGTCCGGGTCTGTACTACTGGGCCTCTTGAACCCGTTTGCGTTGCCTGAGAGCTTTGGCAATTGGCCAAACAAGGACCAGCAGTGTCGCGATTGCAAGCGTCGCTGACAATGGTCTGGTAAATAGCTCTGTCGCGTCGCCACGCGCTATTAAGAGCGCGCGCCTGACACTTTGTTCGGCCATTGGGCCAAGGATCATGCCAAGGATGATCGGTGCGAGTGGGACATTCACTTTTTCGAGGAAGTAACCTGCAACACCTGCACCAAGCATAATCCAAAGATCGACGGCGCGGCCGTTGATCACATAAACGCCAACACACATCAGGATGAGGATTGACGGCACCAACAACACACCGGGCAATCGTTGAAATTGCGCAAAGACGCGTGTGGCCAAAGCGCCCCCGAGGAAGAAAATGAGCACCGAGGTCAGAAGCATTTCCATCATGAAGCCGCTAACAAGCACAGGGTTTTGGTGAAAGAGTTGTGGCCCAGGTTGCAGGCCATGGATCACCAAGGCACTTAAGACTAAGGCAGCGACCACGTTTCCCGGAATGCCCAAGGCGAGCGCCGGGATCATGGACGCCGCGTTGTCAGCGTTGTTCCCACACTCGGCTGCCGCGACCCCTTTGGGGTTGCCCTTGCCAAAGCTATCGGGATCTTTGGCCGCATTCTTTGTTGTGTTGTAGCTTATGAAAGCTGCGATGTTTCCGCCTGCGCCGGGCAGAATGCCGATCGCGATACCGATGCCCGAAGACCTTAGCCAAGTCGGTATCAGCCCTCGGATTTCGCCTTTTTTGAAGGGCACACGCTGTAGCTTTAACGCGGCAGCCGAAAGGCCCTTGAGATCAGCTTTTTCTGCCAATTGCAGAACGGGCGGCAACGCATAAAGCCCGACAAGAACCACGATTAGGTCAAGGCCACCTAGCAGCCAGACTTGGCCGAATGTATAGCGCGCCTGACCCGACAGGCTGTCGATGCCGATCGTGCCAAGCAGCAAACCCAAAACAGCGGCCATGACGCCTTTCACTGGATCAGAGCCAACCATCACGCCGACCGACGCCATGCCAAAAACTGCAATCCAGAAATACTCGGCCGGACCGAACAAGAGCGTAACCTTTGCCAGCAGCGGCCCCACCGTCATCAGTGCAATCGCAGATGCGATGCCGCCAATTGCCGAGGACCAACAGGCGATCCTGAGCGCCTTTGACGCCTCGCCTTTTTGAGCCATTGGAAAGCCGTCGAAGGTCGTTGCAATAGAGGCGGGCGTGCCGGGAATACGCAGCAAGATCGAAGGGATCGCGCCACCATACATCGATCCATTGTAGATGCCGGCCACCATGCCAAGGGCCACCAGCGGGTCCATCCCGTAGGTCAGCGGCAGCAAAAGCGCGATGGCCATGACCGGATTTAGCCCGGGCAATGCGCCAATAAAAACGCCGATGATCGTCGCACCGATCATGGCGGTCAGTGGCCCAAAGGCCAGAACTGCCAAGAGTCCATTGAGGTAGAAATCCATGTCAGCCCGATCCAAATGCAGTCAGGAACCACTCTCGCGGCAATGGTTTTTCCAGAAGGATCGAGAAGACCAGATAGACAATCCCGATAAACACGGCACCGACGATCACGGTGTAGGGAAGTCGCCGAAACCCCAAAGCCAAGGGCAGGCCCAACATCAGCAAGAAGGACGCAGTATAAAAGCCAAGCGGCACTACGAGAGCCACAAAGAAGATGCCCGCCAAGACAGTCGTTGCAAGATTGACCGGTGCTTCCATCAAGGGGCGCTCGGTGCCAGAGCTTGCGCGCACGGCTCTGAACGCAACAAAAAGCCCAAAGAGCGCCAGCAAGAGCCCCAACACCATCGGGTAAATGCCGCCCGCGCCCTTATAGGACGTCGCACCCCAAGCCGCGGCAATGCCCAGGGCCACGAATATGGCCCCGAGCGTTATGTCTTGTTGACGTTCCAAGGTTTCAGAGGCCCAGAGCTTTGGACACAGCGGCCAAACCGTCAAATTCTGCCTGCAAGCGCGCCCCAAGGTCGTCACCTTTCACGACATTTGGTGTTTCGCCTTTGGTCGCAAGGAATTCGACATAACCGGGATCATTGACGGCGGTTTCAATGATATCCGCAAGTTTGCTCACGATTGCTGGGTCGAGGTCTTTGGGTCCCAGGATAGCGCGCCAAAGCAACGTTTCTTTGTCGCCCATTCCAAGAGCTTCTAGTCCAGACGCGCCGGGTAGAGCGGCTACATCCGCAGCCGAAGTCACAATCGGGCACACAGCTGTGCCTGCTTCGACATGGGGAAGTACGGTTGAGATCGAGCCGCCGTATATGTCGACGTGACCGCCGAGGAAGTTCTGCAAAGATTCCTTTGCCCCACCAAACGGAATGGCGAGGGCGTCGATGCCCTTTTCCTGAAAAATGCGCTCTGCGGCCAACTGCATCGTCCCGCCGATACCGTCATTGGCATAGGTGTATTTACCCGGGTTCGCGGCCAATTCGGCCAAGAAGGCTTCGCCCGTCGTGCCGGGGAAATCAGCCATAACGCAAAGCGTGTAAGCGGTTTCAGACGTCGATGCGATTGGCGTGAAGCTGTCGAGCGAATAGGCAACGTCTTGTACCTGCGGCACCGTTGTCAGCGGGCTATTCCATGTCGCAAAAAGCGAGTAGCCGTCTGGCTTGGCCTGCATAAACTGGGTGGCCCCAACTGAACCGCCACTGCCTGAGACGTTGAGGACTGCAATGGACTGGCCAAGCGCTTCTTCCAGCAGAATCGCAAGTTTACGAGCGCTGGTATCTGTCCCGCCACCAGCGCCTGCGGGAATGGTCAGCTCGATGCTGCGCTCTGGATATTCGGCCAGCACAGGCGTTGCCAAAGCGGCTAAGGCTGTCAGTCCGACGAGTGTTTGTTTGATCATGGTATTTCCTCCCAAAAAACGTGGTTTAGTTGATTTCACTTCGGTAGCGGAATTGAGCAGCGCTGCCTTGCGCGATGCGCCACTCAACGGGTTTGTTGTTAATGTCAAAAGCGGTGCGGCGGATCACGGCGAGCGGATCACCGCTCAGCAGGCGAAGCTGCGATGCGACGGCACCGCTGGCCTGTTCAAACGACAGATCGTCAGTCGCCCGTTTCACAAGCACCCCGAACTGCTCAAAATACAGCGGATAAAGAAGCGGGCCAAAACTTACATCGGGCAGGTCGGCAAAACCGTCAAAAAGTGCAGCAGGCACATAGATCTCTTCAAACAGGACAGGCAGGTCAGACAGGCTCCGCAGCCGGACGATTTTGATGACGTCCCTGACCCCAAGCGCCTCAGCTGCCTCTTTGGGTGCGGTGGTTTTTGTGCGCAGAATAAGCTGACTGGAAGGGATTGAAAGTTGCGAGCCATCGGCTTCGCGCAACTGAAAGAACCTAAAGAGGGTCGCGTCAAACGAAGGCGCTCTGACATATGTGCCAGACCCTTGGCGGCGCTCCAGCAGACCTTCTGCAACCAGACCATCGACGCTCTTGCGCACAGTTCCGACGGACAGGCTATAGTCTTTGGCAATTCTGGCCTCAGAGGGGATCGGCGCATCGGCAGTCCATTCGCCACTGGCAATCCGCGACGCCAACGTATCACGAAGCCTCTGGTAGGCTGGCAATCTATCATCTGTTGCTGACAATCCGGTGGCCATATTCTCTCCCTTGCGCACCGAGGGTAAACAGTGTTGATTGAAATAGTCAACTGGTCATATATATGAATTTGAAGGGAGTAGCCACGCATGTTTCAATTCGACTGCCACGCGCATGTCTTTGAGGCCGGCACCGCAATCCCTGATGCCCGGTATGTACCGAAGCGCTCTGCAAGGCTGTCGACATGGCTTGAGAACCTTAAAGCACACGGCATTAAGGGAGGCGTGCTTGTTCAGGTGAGCTTTCTAGGCACGGACAATTCCCAACTGTGCGCGACGCTTGAACAGCTGGACCCGCGTAGATTTGCAGGGGTTGCCGTCGTTCCTTTGGACGTGAGCGACATGGAACTGGATCGCCTGGTCAAAGCCGGTGTGCGCGGCGT
>NZ_JBDMZG010000018.1:0-8813 GCF_039769035.1 Pacificibacter sp. | reverse complement strand
TTGATTCAAGGGCGGCCTGTTTTGTTGATCGATGATGTGATGACCACAGGTGCGACGATGACGGAATGCGCCAATGCCTGTTTATCGGGCGGTGCCGAACACGTTTACGTTTCAGTCCTAGCACGCGTTGCGAAGAGGGACTAAATCCGTATAGTTCAGCCGGACACAAAGGATTTATGAATGCAGCCTGTAACACTCTATACCACTCCGATTTGCCCGTTCTGCGTGGCCGCCAAGCGACTTTTGGACAGCAAGGGCGTTGAATACACCGACATCGACGTGATGGCGAACCCAGACTTGCGTGCCGAAATGATGCAACGCGCCAATGGGCGTCACACTGTGCCGCAGATTTTCGTTGGCGAAACCCATGTTGGTGGATGCGATGAACTGCATCAGCTTGAGCGCGCGGGCAAACTTGACCCGCTGCTAAACGAACCAGCGTAATGCCCAAACTTGGCCTCATCACCTTGAATTCAAGCGACGATCCCGCTGCAAATTTGCGTGCGGTGCAGGGATATATTGATGAGGCCGCAGCGCGCGGTGCGCAGATTGTGATGACGCCCGAAGCGACCAATTGCATTTCGACATCGCGCAAGCATCAGCAAAGCGTTTTGTGCCTTGAGGCGGACGATCCGACCTTGAAAGCTTTGCAAGAACAGTCTCGAACCTTGGGACTTTGGCTGTTGATCGGGTCGCTTGCGGTGAAAACCGAAGATGCGGATGGGCGATTTGCCAATCGGTCGTTTTTGATTGGCCCTGATGGTGACATCAAAGCGCGCTACGACAAAATTCACATGTTTGATGTGACCCTGTCTGAGACCGAATCCTACAAGGAATCTGCTGGGTATCGGCCTGGAGCCGCGGCTGTTGTGGCGCAAAGTGACGTTGGCACGGTGGGCATGTCGATTTGCTATGATGTGCGCTTTGGTCATTTGTATCGCAGCTTGGCGCAAGCGGGTGCCGAGATTTTGACGGTGCCTGCCGCCTTTGCGCAAGCCACAGGCCGCGCCCATTGGGAGGTCTTGCTGCGTGCGCGTGCGATTGAAACGGGGTGTTTTGTTTTCGCGCCTGCGCAAACCGGTCAGCACGCGGAAGTGTCTGGTGGAAAACGCAAAACCCATGGACACAGTTTGGCGATTTCGCCTTGGGGCGAAGTTCTATATGATGGTGGTACCGATTGCGGAGTTGGGATTGTCGATTTCACTCTGGATGATGTTGCAAAAGCGCGCGGTGCAGTACCATCTCTTCAGCATGACAGAGCGTTTGAGGCCCCGAAATGACACCAACTTCTGGCACTGATTCCCTTGCGGTTGCGCTTTTCTCTGAGATTTTTATGGCCGACCAACTTGCCCGCAATCGCCTGACCAAGGCGTTGCCAAAAGGCATGGAAATCAGCCATTTTTCTGTGCTCAATCACTTGGCGCGCACTGGCGATGAGCGGTCTCCTGCGCAATTGGCGCGAGCTTTTCACGTCACGCGTGGTGCGATGACCAATACGCTGAACAAGCTTGAATGGGCGGGGCATATCCATATTCGCCCTGATTGGGATGACGCGCGCCGCAAGTTCGTGTCGATTTCCCCTGCAGGAACGGCTGCGCGCGACGCGGCTTTGGCGGCGATCGCGCCCATTCTCAACCAAGTTGTCGAAGCCATTGGCCAAGACAAAGTCAAAAACGCCCTGCCGGTGTTGCGCGAAATGCGCATCCGCCTTGAGGAAGATGTCTAAAGTGAGACGCCTTAGAGGGGTTTCGTTGAGGCGGTGACGTAGTTCACAGACAAATCGCGATCTGACAAGGACCAAGACCACAAGATGGGATTGAAGACAAAGCCCTTGCGATCAACTGGCGTGAGTTTGGCGGTTGAGATCAGGTCGTACAGCTCATCTGGCGTGATGAATTTGTCCCACTCATGCGTGCCGCGCGGCAACCAGCGCATGACAACTTCTGCGCCAAAAATGGCCATGACATAAGACTTTGGGTTTCTGTTGATGGTCGAGCAGATCATCAATCCACCGGGTTTCAGCAGTGCTTGGCATGCATCCAGAAAGTTCTGCGGGTCGGCGACGTGTTCGACGACCTCCATATTAAGCACCACGTCGAATTGTTCGCCAGCCTCTGCCAGATCTTCAGCGGCGGTGTGACGGTAATCAATCTCAAGGCCGGATTGTTCCGCGTGAAGGCGCGCAACCGGCAGATTGCCAGCCGCCGCATCTGCACCAACAACCGTCGCCCCAAGGCGCGCCATAGGTTCCGACAGCAAGCCGCCACCACAGCCGATGTCCAGCAGGCGCAGACCGGTGAAAGGTTTGGGATCGCTGAGATCACGCCCAAACTCCGCAGCGATTTGCGTTGTGATATAATCAAGCCGACAAGGGTTGAGCATGTGAAGCGGTTTGAATTTCCCATTGGGATCCCACCACTCCGCGGCCATCGCTTCGAATTTTGCGACCTCTGCGGGGTCAATGGTGGACTGATGCGTTTGCATGATCCGCTCCTTCATGTTCAATTCATACTAGATCACCATAGTGATCATCATTTTTCCGAGCTACCACGCTCTATATAGGAATTCCATGCACAAGGTATCAGGCCAAAAGAGCGCATATAGCTATTTGAAGGCGCCGATTGCTCAATACGACCAGCGAATGTTGGACGTGGGCGATGGTCATGAGTTGTATGTAGAGCAAAGCGGCAACCCAAATGGCATTCCTGTTGTTGTCTTACATGGTGGACCAGGGGGCGGATGCAGCCCTTTGATGCGCAGATTCTTTGACCCAGCTGTTTACCGGATCATTTTGTTCGATCAGCGCGGGTGTGGGCGGTCGAGACCTTTTGCCTCCATTGAGGCCAATACAACATGGCACCTTGTGGCTGATATCGAACGCATTCGCCAAACTCTTGAGATCGACGCATGGGTTGTCTTTGGCGGAAGTTGGGGGGCCACGCTGGGGCTGACCTATGCGCAAGCGCACCCCGAACGCGTTCTTCATCTTGTGCTGCGCGGGGTGTTCTTGGGAACGCAGTCTGAACTTGATTGGTTCTATGGCGGCGGCGCTGGGCGGTTTTGGCCAGATCTGTGGGCAGAGTTCGTGCGCGATATTCCAGCGGAAGAACAAGATAACTTGATTGGAGCTTACAGTCGGCGGCTTTTTTGTGGAGATTCGACGACGGAAAACCACTTTGCACGGACATGGTCGAAGTGGGAAAACGCGCTGGCCTCGATTGGAACGAACGGCGTGGTTGGTGATCCACCAGTGGAATTTGCCCGCGCGATTGCGCGTCTCGAAAACCACTATTTCACCCACAACGTCTTTTTCGAAGACGATGCCCAGCTTTTGAATAACATAGATGTGATGGCGCATATTCCGGGCACCATCGTTCAGGGGCGGTTCGACATGGTTTGCCCGCCGAGCAGCGCTTATGCGGTGCATTTGCGCTGGCCACATTCGACATTGCACATGATTGGGCAGGCGGGGCATGCGCTTACAGAACCGGAAATCGCCGCCAAGCTGGTCGAGACCATGGATCATATTGGACGGGCGATGCGATAAGGCTTGCAGATTCGAGGATGGGGGCGTATATGCCTGTTCAACAGCGGCGCGTTGGGTCACCCCAAGGTTCCACCGGGAAATATCAACGGGCCGCGCGCCCGTTTTTTTGTGCCCATAAAAAGGCCCCCAAGTGCCCGAAAGGCTTACTGGAATATGTCCGAACTGATCGCCAAAACCTCTATCGATCGCCGTATGGCTGAGATCGTGGGCCCCGTTATTGAGGGCATGGGCTTTGAACTGGTGCGTATTCGTCTGATGTCATCGACAAAGTCGAAAACGCTCCAGATTATGGCCGAACGCCCCACAGGCGGCATTGAAGTCGACGAATGTGCTCAGATTTCCACCGCAGTTTCTGCTGTTTTGGATGTTGAAGACCCGATCGAAGATGAATTTACGCTTGAAGTGTCTAGCCCTGGCATCGACCGCCCGCTGACACGCTTGAAAGACTTTGAGACCTTTGAGGGCTATGAAGCCCGCATTGAGACAGAAGAAATGTTTGATGGCCGCCGCCGCTTTAAGGGCGAACTGGCGGGTGTCGAGGACGATGATGTTTTGATCAACATTATTGAACACGGCGAAACTGTCACCATTGGCCTGAAATTTGACTGGCTCTCAGACGCAAAACTGATTTTGACTGATGAGCTGATCGCAGAAATGCTCCGCCAACGCAAAGCGACTGGCGCGATTGACGAAACCCAATTTGATGACGTTGAAACCGACGATGGTTCCAGCGACGACCTTAGAGAGGACTGAGACATGGCAATCACCTCCGCCAACCAGCTTGAGTTGCTTCAAACCGCTGAGGCCGTGGCCCGCGAAAAAATGATCGATCCCAACCTTGTGGTTGAAGCGATGGAAGAAAGCTTGGCGCGTGCGGCAAAGTCCCGCTACGGCTCCGAGATGGACATCCGCGTTCACATCGATCGCAAAACAGGTAAAGCGACATTTACCCGTGTGCGCACTGTTGTGGCAGACGAAGAGCTTGAAAACTACCAAGCTGAATTGACTGTTGAGCAGGCCAAACAATACATGGCTGATCCAGAAGTTGGCAGCGAGATCACTGACGAAGTGCCACCTGTTGAGCTTGGCCGTATCGCTGCGCAATCTGCGAAACAGGTTATCTTGCAAAAAGTGCGCGAAGCTGAGCGTGATCGCCAGTTTGATGAATTCAAAGACCGCGCTGGCACAATCATCAACGGTGTTGTGAAACGCGAAGAATACGGCAACGTGATCGTGGACATCGGTCGTGGCGAAGGCATCTTGCGTCGCAACGAAAAGATCGGCCGCGAAACATACCGTCCGAACGACCGTGTGCGCTGCTTCATCAAAGATGTCCGCCGCGAAGCACGTGGTCCACAGGTGTTCTTGTCACGCACAGCGCCTGAGTTCATGTCTGAGCTGTTCAAAATGGAAGTGCCAGAAATCTACGACGGCATCATCGAAATCAAAGCTGTGGCCCGTGACCCTGGGTCGCGCGCGAAAATCGCTGTGATTTCAAACGATGGTTCCATCGATCCAGTTGGTGCTTGTGTTGGTATGCGCGGTTCCCGTGTTCAGGCTGTTGTCAACGAGCTGCAAGGCGAGAAAATCGACATCATCCCTTGGAACGAAGATGCACCGACATTCCTCGTGAATGCGCTTCAGCCTGCTGAAGTGTCCAAAGTTGTTCTTGATGACGACGCTGGCAAAATCGAAGTTGTTGTTCCTGACGAACAACTGTCTTTGGCTATTGGTCGTCGCGGTCAAAACGTGCGCCTTGCGTCTCAGTTGACGGGTCTTGATATCGACATCCTTACAGAGGCTGAAGAATCCGAGCGTCGCCAAAAAGAATTCGCGATCCGCACCAAACTGTTCATGGACAACCTCGACTTGGACGAATTCTTCGCACAGCTTCTTGTGTCCGAAGGCTTCACCAACTTGGAAGAAGTTGCCTATGTTGAAGTTGACGAACTGCTTGTGATTGAAGGCATCGACGAAGCGACAGCGAGCGAACTTCAGGCGCGTGCGCGTGACGTTCTCGAAGCTGCCAACCTCAAAGCGCTCGAAAATGCGCGTGCATTGGGCGTTTTGGACAGCTTGGTTGAATTTGACGGTCTGACACCCCAAATGATTGAAGCCTTGGCCGAAGATGGTGTGAAGTCTCTCGAAGACTTCGCGACCTGTGCGGATTGGGAACTTGCGGGTGGCTGGACAACAGTCAACGGCGAGCGTCACAAAGACGAAGGCCTGCTTGAAAAGTTCGAAATGTCTTTGGAAGAAGCGCAGTCATTGGTGATGACAGCGCGCATTCAACTGGGTTGGGTTGATCCTGCCGAGCTTGAAGCAAACGAAGAAGACGTGGACGGCGAAGCAGAGGAGGCTGAGGCCGAATAGGTCTCAGGTTAGGTGAATCTGATGTCCCGTGGTGGCCATAAGAAAACGAAGGATGATGGCGAGCGTCGTTGCATAGTCACGCGCGACGCAGAGCCCCGCTCTGGCCTGATCCGTTTCGTGATCGGCCCAGACGGGCAGGTCGTTCCGGACTTGGCAGAAAAACTGCCGGGTCGTGGCATTTGGGTCAGCGCCGATCGCGCTGCCTTGGATGAAGCGGTCAAGAAAAAGCTCTTTGCCAAAGCGGCACGCGCAGATGTGACGGTGGCTGACGGGTTTGTAGATTTGATCGAAAAAGGTCTGCTGCAACGCGTCGTCCATTTGATCGCTCTGTCCCGTAAAGCTGGCGATGCGGTCTGTGGGTTCGAAAAAGTTAAAGGGTGGTTGTTTGAGGAACGTGCGATTGTTCTGATGCAAGCGTCCGATGGATCTGAACGCGGTAAAGGCAAACTGCGGACGCCTGAAGGAGGCCGATGGTTCGGTCATCTGACGAGCTCCGAATTGGGTTTGGCTTTCGGCCGTGAAAGTGTGATACATGGCGCGCTCGCGCGTGGTGGCCTCTCCGATAAGGTTGTAGAGGACGCCGCACGATTGATGGGTGTGCGCGAGATAAACGGTGGAGAGCGCTCCGCCGGAAAGGGTAAGACGACGATATGAGCGATACTGATGGAAAAAAACCCCTTGGCCTTCGCGGTGGCCCCGGACAAGTAAAACAAAGCTTCTCTCACGGACGTACAAAAAGCGTCGTGGTAGAAACCAAACGCAAACGTGTCGTGGTGCCAAAAGCTGGTACGCCGAAAACAGGTGGTGGTTCGCCGCGTCTTGGTGATCCTTCTAAACGCCCTGCGGGCATTTCCGACACGGAAATGGAACGCCGGATGAAGGCGCTTGCCTTTGCAAAGAAAAACGAGGCTGCTGAAACCGAGCGCCGCGCTGCGGAAGACAAGTCGCGCGAAGAAGAGCGTGCGCGTCGCCGTGCTGAGATCGAAGCCAAAGAGCGCGAAGAGCAAGAGCGTGAAGAGGCTCGTAAGCTTAAAGAAATCGAAGAAGAGCGCGCAAACGCGGCCGCAGAAGAAGCCAAAAAACGTGACGCTGCTGCAGCTAAGCCTGCACCGAAAGCGGCTGAGAAACCGGCTGACGATCCTGCAGCCGCACAAGCTGCGGCGCAAAAAGCGACAGAACAGCGCAACCGCCCTTCTGCAGTGAAGCGCGACAACGACAACGCGAACCGTGAAAACCGCAACACCAAGTCTACTGACAACCGTCGTTCTGGTAAGCTGACAGTGAACCAAGCGTTGAACGGTGGCGACAAGCGCCGTGGCTCCATGGCCTCCATGAAGCGTAAACAAGAACGCATGCGTCAAAAAGCTATGGGCAACAACGAGCCGCGCGAAAAGGTTGTGCGCGATGTTCAGGTGCCTGAAACGATTGTTGTTTCGGAACTTGCTAACCGCATGGCGGAACGCGTTGCTGATGTTGTGAAGTCACTCATGAAAATGGGCATGATGGTCACGCAAAACCAAGCCATCGACGCGGATACAGCTGAATTGATCGTCGAAGAATTCGGTCACCGCATTCAGCGTGTGTCAGATGCCGACGTGGAAGATGTGATCCAGCAAATCGTCGACAAAGACGAAGACCTGAAAGCGCGTCCTCCTGTTGTCACCATCATGGGCCACGTTGACCACGGTAAAACATCACTTCTCGATGCGATCCGTAAAACCAATGTGACCACTGGCGAGGCCGGCGGCATCACGCAGCACATCGGTGCGTACCAAGTTAAGACCGAAAGTGGCGCCGTGTTGTCCTTCCTCGACACACCTGGTCACGCGGCCTTTACGTCCATGCGTTCTCGTGGTGCTCACGTGACGGACATCGTTATTCTGGTTGTCGCTGCTGACGACTCCGTCATGCCGCAAACAATCGAAGCGATCGCCCACGCGAAAGCCGCTGAAGTGCCGATGATTGTTGCGATCAACAAATGTGACAAACCTGGTGCCGATCCACAAAAAGTGCGCTCCGAGCTTTTGCAGCACGAAGTGATTGTGGAAGAGTTCTCAGGTGACGTTCAGTCCATCGAAGTCTCTGCGCACACGGGCCAAGGTCTTGATTCTTTGCTCGAAGCCATCGCGCTTCAAGCGGAAATTCTTGAATTGAAAGCCAACCCAGATCGCGCTGCCGAAGGTGCTGTGATCGAAGCGCAACTCGACGTGGGCCGTGGCCCTGTCGCGACCGTTTTGATCCAAAAGGGTACCCTTAAACGCGGCGACATTTTTGTTGTTGGCGAACAATGGGGTAAGGTCCGCGCGTTGGTTAACGACCAAGGCAAGCGTATCGAGCAAGCTGGCCCATCTGTTCCAGTTGAGGTTCTTGGCCTTAACGGCACACCTGAAGCTGGTGACGTTCTGAACGTTGTGGACACGGATGCGCAAGCGCGTGAAATCGCTGAGTACCGTGCACATGCTGCGAAAGAAAAACGCGCAACCGCGGGCGCTGCGACAACACTTGATCAACTTCTTGCGCAAGCAAAAGCGGATGAAAACGTTGCCGAGCTGCCAATTCTTGTCAAAGCCGACGTTCAAGGCTCTGCCGAGGCGATCGTTCAAGCGATGGAAAAAATCGGCAACGATGAAGTCCGCGTTCGGGTTCTGCACTACGGTGTGGGCGCGATCACTGAGACGGATATCGGTTTGGCCGAAGCATCTGGCGCACCTGTGATTGGCTTTAACGTACGTGCGAACTCTCCTGCACGCAGCAGCGCCAACCAAAAGGGCGTGGAAATTCGCTACTACTCCGTGATCTACGATCTGGTTGACGACGTGAAAGCAGCCGCCTCTGGCCTGTTGTCCGCAGAAATCCGCGAAAACTTCATCGGTTACTCAGAAATCCGCGAAGT
>NZ_JBDMZG010000129.1:0-2611 GCF_039769035.1 Pacificibacter sp. | reverse complement strand
TTGGCCAGAACAACGCGACAGAATTGTTGATGTTGGTCGGGTTTGGTGTGTGTGGTATCGCGCTGAAATTCGCTAATTATCCGCTGCCGCCGCTGCTTATCGGTTTCATCTTGGGCGGCATGATGGAAGATAATTTCTCTCGCTCAATGCAGCTATATGGCGGCGTTTCGTTTATTCTGGAACGGCCTATGACACTGGGGCTGTTAGTCATCGCGGCTGGATTGATCATCGTTCCAGTCTTGCGGACTCGCCTAGCAAAATAGTGCAGCTTGGGCAGGTTCAGTTACCGTCAGGGATCGGGTTTACACCTCGATAGGTCCAACGATAGCCGGGTGGCGTTGGACCTTTGTTGCGCTCTCCCTGATTCATCTGTTCCCAAGCATGGGCGATGATGCCGACCGATCGTGACAAGCAGAATAACCCGCGCGCCAATGGTCCGGCAAACCCAAGCTCTGCGTAGATCACCGCCGTCGCGCCGTCGATATTCATTGGCACAGGCTTGCCTTTGCTGGCGTTCAAAGTGCTTTGAAGAGACCGGCCGATTGTCGCAAACCGGCCACTAACGGCACCGGTTTCAGACGCGGCATCAACAAGCGACAATAAGCGCGGCGCACGAGGGTCTTCGGGCTTATGAAATCTATGACCGAATCCAGGGACAAACACGCCGCGTTCTGATTGCCACTTATCAATCATGTCTTGAGTGGCCTGTGGCAATTCTTGCCCCATTTGGACTGCATCATCAATCCAACAATACAGTTCAACCGCCTGTTCGCCAGCACCGCCATGCACATCGTCCAGCATATTTACCGCTGACGCCAATGCACCATTCAACCCCAAACCACAAGACACGGCCATGCGGGCTGTCGCGATCGATGGCGCTTGGGGGCCATGGTCAACGGCGGCCACAAGAGCGGCCTCAAACAGTTTTGCCTGTTCGTCTGTTGGCATGTCGCCACGTGTCATCAACCAGATCATTTGTGGAAATGTTACAGCGCCAATCATATCCTCAATCGGGCGGCCCCGCATACGGATTTGGCCCGGTGCCATGTCGATTATTTCAGTCGACCACCAATTTGAAACCTCACGCCCTTGGTCCGTCATATCACACCCTCCTTTTTGAGAGATAAAAGCTCATCTTTGGTTAACCCGAGACTAGCAAAAACATCCTCATTATCTTGACCCAGAACGGGGGGCGGGTTTGTGACATGCGGAGCCTCGCCATCCAGCTTAATACCGGTCGTTGCGACCTTGATATCACGGCCAACGCCCGAGACGTTTTCATAGTGATGCAACATCCCGCGATCCGCAATTTGCGGCGTGTCCAAAACCTCTGGCACCGTCAGAACAGCACCTGCAGGCACGCCAATTCGGTTCAATTCTTTGGCCCAATCGCGGGCGGAACGGGCGCTAAGAACCGCTTCCAACTCGGCCTTCAGGGCTGCTCGGTTTTGCTTTCGTAATTCTCGGTTACGATAGTCGGGGTCGTCACATAAGTCGACCAGCCCTAGGTGTTGGGCCAAAAGCGCCCACTGTTCATCCTTGTTGGCCGCGATATTGATCAAACCATCTTTCGCCATGAATGCGCCCGATGGGGCCGAAGTGATATTCTCGTTCCCATTCGCAGAGGGCTCCACGCCAGCGATCAAATGGTTTGATATTACCCAGCCCATCGTCACAAGCGTAGATTCAAGCATCGAGACATCAATTAATCCACCACGCGGCGAAGCATTAAGTGCCGAAGATATAGCAAACGCCGCGGTTAAACCTCCAACAGTGTCAGCGACCGGAAAGCCGACACGTAGAGGCGCGCTGTCCGCGTCACCGGTGATCGACATGACACCAGACGCCCCCTGAATGATCTGATCATAGGCCGGGCGATGTACCCACGGTCCATCCTGCCCAAACCCCGAAATCGCACAATAAATCAATTCTGGATTCACTTGCTTAAGTGTTTCAAAGCCGAGCTCAAGTCGATTCATTACGCCAGGGCGGAAGTTTTCGACGACTACATCAGCTGTCTCGACCAACCTGAGGAAAAGCGCTTTTCCTTTAGCATCTTTGAGATTGATCGTGATCGATTTTTTACCCGCGTTCTGCGCCAGAAACGAAATACCCATTCCGGCTTTGTTAAGCGCGGGATCGGCGCCTAGCTTACGTGCCAGATCACCCCGACCAACGGCCTCGATCTTAATGACCTCCGCTCCCAGATGCGCCAGTTGGTGGCAGCAAAACGGACCGGCAAGGACATTAGTCAGATCAAGAACCCTGATCCCATTGAGTGGCATTGGCACTTCTAACTTCTCCAAACACGTCTGTTACAATCAAAATTGCTAAGCTAGATTCTATAGGATCCAGTCGCGGCTGGATACCGTTGTTTTGATCGACCACGCTTAAGGCTTGTTTTGTAGGTGCAACGAAAACTTCGCTCCCTCAAGACGTGTGATCGCACCGAAGTTACTGATTTGGCAGAGACTAGGGGAGCAATTCTTATGGCTTCCTTAGAGCAGACGTTTGTGAGTGTCGCAGCAACTGCGCTCTGGGCTCGAACCTGATGTTCGCCGCAAAATTAACTAACGGCCGCTCTGGGCTGAAGGCGTTACAACAGCTCCAC
>NZ_JBDMZG010000128.1:0-3792 GCF_039769035.1 Pacificibacter sp. | reverse complement strand
GTCGACATTTGTCGCGCTTGATCAAACATTTTGAGATTGGCTTCATAGCTGCGCTGCGCTTCACGGGCGTCAGCGATTTCAACCATAATTTCGACGTTCGAGCTGTTGTAATAACCGTCTTCTCCCGCCATCGGATGGCCAGGATCAAACACTTGCTTAAGTGGCGTTTCGTCAAGTTCCACGCGACCACTGCGCACCGCACCGGTGTCTTGCCCGTGCTCAACGACTTGTTCAAAAGACGTTGTTTTGCGCTGGTAACCAGGCGTATCGGCGTTGGCGATGTTTTCAGATACGTGCCGCAATCGATCAGCTTGAGCGGCCATGCCTGACGAGGAAACGGACAGGATATTGAATAAATCACTCATGGGTTAACTCCTATCTGCGACCAATTGAGGTTCTGAGAATGTTCATCGAGCTTTTGTAGACCGACATGGCGAGATCATGTTGATGGCGCACCTCGGTGGCCTTCATCATTTCCGTTTCAAGCGTCACGGTATTGCCATTGGGGGAGCTGGGTCCGGGCGCATCGACAAAGACGGGTTGCGCGGAGTGCGCGGCGTGACCATGCAGATGACCTGCGCGCGAGCTTTTCATCGCCGCGCTAGAACCACGGTTGTCATAGGTTGCCTGAAACGGCGCAACATCTTTGGCGCGATACTCAGGCGTATCGGCATTCGCGATGTTCTTCGCGATGACTTCTTGGCGGGTGCTCGCATGTTTTGCCAAGCCGGTCGCCATCTGAAAAATGTCCAAGTTCTGGAACATCGGGGCTTCTCCCTCGATTTGTATCAACTAAGGCTTAACCTTGATTCCTTTAAAAAGGGTTGTCGAACCTGGAGGGACATATGGCTGACATTGGCTTTGACGTACTGACATCGGAAATTTCGACGGTGCAAACCGTTCAACGATTGGGTCGCGTCATCAAAGTTGCGGGCGGCGTAATTGTCGTGAAAGGCTTGAGCAACGTTGCCGCGTCTGGCGATTTGGTCGAAATTGGACAGGGTGGCGACACCCAAGTCGGCGAAGTGTTGCAAATGGACAAGGACACGATCACTGTTCTGCCAGATGGTGGTGCTGATGGGCTTTGCATCGGCGATCCAGTCGCGCACATCGGAAACAACGAAATCGCGCCCCATGACACATGGATTGGCCGCGTGATCGATCCGTTCGGAAATGCATTAGACAATCGTCCTATTTTTCGCGGGCCGGACTCGCGACCGTTGCGAGGCGCACCGATCAGACCAACCGAACGACGATCTTTGGGCGAGCGCCTTGAAACGGGCCTTTCTGTGTTCAACACGCTTTTGCCAATCGTTCGGGGGCAACGGGTTGGTCTTTTTGCAGGGTCGGGCGTGGGGAAGTCTACGCTGTTGGCGCAGCTCGCGACCGGAATTCGTGCAGATGTTGTTGTCATTGCGATGATTGGGGAGCGCGGCAGGGAAGTCCGCGAGTTTGTAGAGCGCGTTCTTGGGCCCGAGGGTATGAAGCGCGCCGTCATTGTTGCGGCAACCTCCGATCAGTCACCATTGGTGCGCCGTCGATGTGCTTGGATGGCTATGTCTGTTGCTGAGCATTTTCGCGATAATGGTCGACACGTGCTTTTCCTCGCGGATTCCGTGACCAGATTCGCTGAGGCGCATCGCGAGGTCGCTTTGGCAACTGGCGAAGCAGGAAGCTTGCGCGGATATCCTCCATCAACCACGCACCTGATTACGTCTCTGTGCGAGCGTGCAGGACCAGGAAAAGACGCGGCAGGAGACATAACAGCGGTTTTCTCGGTGCTTGTCGCTGGCTCGGATATGGACGAGCCAATTGCGGACATCTTGCGCGGTGTATTGGACGGTCACGTCATTCTCGATCGAAAGATTGCTGAGCGCGGGCGTTTTCCTTCAATTGACCTTCTTCGATCCGTCTCTCGTGCTTTACCTGAGGCTGCCAGCGCAGAAGAAAACGCCATTCTCTCGCGGGCAAGAAAACTCATGGGGACTTACGATCGGTCTGAGATGATGATTCAAGCGGGCTTATATGCACGCGGATCTGATGCTGACGTTGACGAAGCCATTGACTGCTGGCCAAAGCTTGACACATTTCTTGCAGAACGCGAGTTGCATTCGAGCAAAGAGAGCTTTGAGAGGTTGAAGAACTGTATTGAAAATGCGGAACTTGCCGTTCCCTAGTTTGACAATAGCAGCAAAGCGTTTTGGGCCGATGATGTGCCCAACCCGCTTTGCGCGATTTCATTGCGTACCAGATATAATCGAACAAGTTCTTCGCGTTTATTTGGATCAGAAAACTGCGCCACTTCGCTGTCGTCGAAGTATTGTTCCGTTTTTCCACGAAATTCCGTCATTTGTTGATCAAGGTCGAGCTTGCCAAGCGCACTCGGCAATCCGAGCGCCGTTTCAAATACGGTTCTGACGGCAGTATTTCCCATCACACCATACCAGCGACCTGCATCTGAACCGCTTTTTTCTGCCATTTCAGTCAACTGGCGATCCAGATTGAGTGCAAGACGCATGCTTTCGTCTTGGTTCCCCACTGCGATTTCGAACTGACTGTCTTGGTATTTTGAAATTATGGTTTGAGGAAAGGTACTTAGAACGGTGTTCGGCGTGCCTAAGTCCCCAAACCCAAAGGCCGCTGAGAACTCGGCGTACCGTTTGTCTGATAGTTTGTTGGCTAAGGAATCCGCAGATATCGTGCCGTCCGACAACACTTTTTGAATAAAATACTGACTGTCGATGTCTTCGTTTAGACCAAATGCACCGAGCGCCACTGAGAGCAGGCGCCGGTTCGACATCAAATCCTCGACGGTTTTCACCGATCCGATGTTTTCTTCAAAGTATTCAGTGTCGCGCTGCAACTCCGGTGAGGCGTTGAAGGCTTCTTTTTGCGACTCTAGAGTTCTGTTTAGAAAGGCCCAGCCAGTGTAACCTGACGATGGAATGATAGGCTGAAACGTCATTGGGGCCTCGGTGTAGCAGCGAGCAGCCTGTCTTCACGCGGTATGAGATTTCTGAGTGACTTAAGCGCTTGATAAAATCGATCTTCCAATACGGCTTCGGTCGCGTCGTTTAGCAATGCTCTGCTGTCTAGGTCAGTGATAACTTGGCTGAGTTGTTCGATACCGCGCATCAGTTGGTGGCGGGCATCTTCGGGCTCGACGTCACCGGATAGCACGAGCTGTGCGATGTAACACACGCGACGCACGGGCGTATTGACGTCTTCTGGATGGATTGCATCTCGCAGGCGCAAAATGTTGGCGTTTGGGGTCACCACAGACAATCTTGATCTACGGTCCCCATTCTCAATGACTGCGCCATTGATCAAAACGCGTTCTTTTGGTCCAAGCTTTAATACCAGTCCGCTCATTCTTGGCCTCCTTCGTGGCGTAGGCCACGCATCACCATGGAATTGATTTCGATGAGAGCAGCCTCATCAGTTTTGCCGTTTAGGATGTCCGTCGTGTGTTTGTGCGTGAATTCGGCGAGGTAAAATATCTGAGCCCGCAGTTCTTTGGGAAGTTCGTTGCCGTCGGATGCGACATCTCCTGCGAGCAACGTCCAAAGGCGCCGATTTTCGTTAAGTGCTGACACATAGGCTGGAAAAGACGTTTTCTTTGTTTGCGCCGCTGTGCGCAATCGGTGCGTAATTTGCGCAAAGGTGCTGTATTCTGTGCTGCGTGCCGTACGCACGGGCGCAGCGGGCGATGTGTATGCCGTTCGGGCCAATTCTTGAGCGTTCACTTCGGATCCTTCCGGTGACAATTAAGTTTAGGCGCGGCCTAAATTG
>NZ_JBDMZG010000004.1:0-6747 GCF_039769035.1 Pacificibacter sp. | reverse complement strand
CGCATCCGCGCGCGCGCCAAAGCCACGTCCTTTTGACGGCAAAAAGCCATCAATGATGGGCGCACGCTCCAACATCCTGTTTTACGCGGCCTTGCCATTGGCGTGGAAAGCCTTCGGCGCAGAACCCATCGTCATGGCGCAATACCTAGTGGCACTGGGACTTTTGCTGGGCGCCGCTTGGTTGACCCGCGAAGGCCTGAAAGCGCAAGAAGCGTATAACGCACGCAAAGTGGCGCGCCGCCCTGCCATTCCACGCAAGATCTTTGGATCTGTTCTTACTGGTCTTGGCCTTGGTCTGGTTGGCGTTGCTGGCTGGGGCCCTGTTGAGGCTGTGCTGTTCGCCGTTATGGGCGGAGCGCTGCACAGTTTTTCCTTTGGCATCGATCCGTTGAAGCACAAAGGCATGGAAGGCATCGACACCTTTCAGCAAGATCGAGTTTCAAAAGCCGTGGACGAAGCTGAGCGTCATTTGGCGACCATGCGCGAAGCGCTGGCGCGAACCTCCGACCGCGAAGCACAAAGCCGGTTGGAACAATTTTCCCAAACAGCACGCACAATGTTTCGCACGGTTGAAGAAGATCCGCGCGATTTAACAGCAGCGCGCAAGTATTTGAGCGTTTATTTGCTGGGTGCGCGGGATGCGACCATCAAATTTGCTGACATTTGGTCCCGCAGCCGCGACACTGAGGCACGGGCATCCTATTTGGCTCTCTTGAATGATCTCGAGAGCAATTTCACGGCGCGCAACGATGCGCTTCTTTTAGACAACAAAGTTGATCTCGATATCGAGATTGACGTTCTTCGTGACCGGTTGGCGCGCGAAGGTATCAAGTAAACACGTTATCTCTGGGGGACTTTATGTCAGACACCATTCGCCAAAAAGCCGAAGCCACGTTGAAAGACGTCGAAGCCGTCACATCCGTCGTATTGCCAGAACCTGCGGGTGATCTGGTCGTCCTGTCTGCCGCCAAACCTGAAGAGGCCGAAGCGATCCGCAGCGCGATGGACGAAATCGACATGGGCGACACGAATTCAATCGTGCGCTTTGGCTCAGGCGCGCAAGCCGAGTTGCAAGAAATTTCCCAAGCGATGCTCGCAGATGTACGCAACAAAGATGTTGGTCCTGCGGGGGACAGCCTGCGCTCAATCGTGACAACCATTCGCGGGTTCTCTGTGTCCGAATTGGACGTACGCCGCAAACGGTCATGGTGGGAACGCCTGTTGGGCCGCGCCGCTCCTATGGCGAAATTCGTGGCACGCTTTGAAACAGTTCAAAGCCAAATCGACGACATCACGGACAACCTTTTGACGCATGAGCACACATTGCTCAAAGACATCAAATCCTTGGACGTCCTCTATGACCGCACGCTGACCTTCTACAACGAGCTGGCGATCTACATCGCGGCAGGCGAAGCCAAGCTTCAAGAGTTGGATCACAAAACGATCCCAGCCAAAGAGACTGCAGTCGCCAAAGCTGAAGAGAAAGATCAAGTCATGGTGGCGCAAGAGTTGCGTGACCTGCGTGCGGCGCGCGATGATCTTGAACGTCGTGTGCATGATCTCAAGTTGACCCGTCAGGTCACCATGCAATCCCTGCCGTCCATTCGTTTGGTACAAGAAAACGACAAGTCACTTGTTACAAAAATCAACTCCACTTTGGTCAACACCGTGCCACTTTGGGAAACTCAACTGGCCCAAGCCGTAACCATCCAGCGCTCTTCTGAAGCTGCTAGCGCTGTGCGTGAAGCCAATGATCTGACCAACGAGTTGCTCACATCCAATGCGAAAAACCTGCGTCAGGCCAACAAAGTTATCCGCGAAGAAATGGAACGCGGCGTGTTCGATATCGAAGCTGTCAAAACGGCCAATGCCGACTTGATCGCGACAATCGAAGAAAGCCTGCAAATCGCAGACGACGGCAAAGCCAAGCGCGCGGCGGCGGAAGCCGACCTCAAGCAAATGGAAGCCGATCTTCGCGACACATTGGCAGCCGCGAAAGCCAAGCGCACAGGTTCTGGCGACAACGCCGGCACATCTGTACCGCGCTAAGCATGGCAGCTGGATTTGCACATTCTAAATGGCGTGCGGCGGGGCTTTGTCTCGCCGCTTGCGTCGCTTTGGTAGGGTGTGACGCACCCTTGGGTTTCCCAAATGCGTCTGACCGCCCATCGCAAACGCCCACAGATGTCGTGCAAGCAGCGCAGGGTCAAAATGAGGCCGCAACACCATCCGCGCAAAGTCGCACCATGGGCGTCTATTTGGCCAAGGTGCAATCTGACCTTTTGCTCAATGATTTGCTGCGCACAGACAATGGCAGCGTCGATACCCCTTTTACATCGCACCAGTTGGCCAGCAATTTTGATGCCATCGCATTGAACGACGAATACACCACGATTGACGGACGGTTCGTTGCGCGCACGACCCCGTCCCCCCTCAGCCGATGGGATGTCCCCGTGCGCATCGGATTGGAATTCGGCGCAAGTGTCCCGTTTGAACAACGCGACAAAGACGTTGCGACGGTTAAAGCGCTGATCAAGCGTCTGGCAAAAGCAGCGCGCCACCCTATTTCCATGTCTGACAAACCGAATTTTCACGTTTTGGTTTTGAACGAAGACGAACGGCAAGCCATCGGTCCGCGACTAGAACAAATCGTGCCAGGCATTGGTCAGGCTGCGATCGACACTGTCGAAGACATGCCCAGATCAAATTACTGCGTCGTGTTTGCCTTTGATCCCGCAGACAACGGCGCGTACCGCCAAGCTGTCGCGATCATTCGCGGTGAACATCCAGATCTGATGCGCAAATCGTGCCTCCACGAAGAAATCACGCAAGGCTTGGGTTTGGCCAACGACACGCCACGCGCGCGCCCTTCAATTTTTAACGACGATGAAGAGTTTGCTCTTTTGACCCACCATGACGAATTGCTTTTGCGCATCCTGTACGATCCGCGCTTGCAGACCGGCATGTCCCCAGAAATCGCTCGCCCTATTTCCGCGCAAATCGCGCGAGAATTGATGGGCGAAAGCAGCTAACCGCCAAAGGAGCCCCCCCATGGGAATTCTAGATTTTCTAACTGGTGAATTCATCGATGTCATCGACTGGACGGATGACACACGTGACACAATGGTATGGCGTTTTGAGCGTGAAGATCATGAGATCAAATACGGGGCCAAACTGACTGTGCGCGAAGGTCAAGCCGCTGTTTTCATTCACGAAGGCCAGCTTGCCGATGTGTTCACACCAGGGCTTTACATGTTGGAAACCAACAACATGCCGATCCTCACAACGCTCAACCACTGGGATCACGGCTTTAAATCTCCGTTCAAATCGGAAATTTACTATGTCAACACAACACGCTTTTCAGACCTTAAATGGGGCACCAAAAACCCGATCATGTGCCGCGATCCAGAATTCGGCCCTGTGCGCATCCGCGCCTACGGCACATACACCGTCAAAGTGTCTGATCCCGCGCTGTTCTTGACTGAAATCGTTGGCACAGACGGCGAATTCACGATGGACGAGATTTCGTACCAAGTGCGCAATATCATCGTTCAAGCCTTCTCGCGCATTGTGGCGTCCTGCGGCATTCCTGTGCTCGACATGGCGGCCAACACTGATGGGCTTGGCAAACTTGTCGCGACCGAAATTTCAAAAGTCGTCGCAGAATACGGCCTCATTATTCCTGAGTTCTACATCGAAAACATCAGCCTGCCAGAAGCCGTCGAAGCCGCTTTGGACAAACGTACATCCATGGGCATCGTTGGCAATCTCGACAGCTACATGCAGTTCAACGCCGCCGAAGGCATGGGCGCAGAAAACTCTGCGATGTCTGCGTCAATGGGTGCAGGCATGGGTGCGGGGCTTGGCATGAGCATGGCCGCCAACGCAGGCCCATGGGGTCCGCGTCCGGCGCCGGTTGCACCACCCGCCCCAATTGAACATGTCTGGCACATTGCCAAAGACGGCAAAACCACGGGGCCGTTTTCCAAGGCAGAAATGGGCCAAATGGCTTTGGCAGGCACGCTCACACGCGCCTCATTTGTGTGGACACAAGGGCAAGATGGATGGCTCACAGCTGATGACGTTGTTGAGCTGTCACAGCTGTTCTCGGTTGCGCCGCCCCCTCCACCGGCTGGGGCGTAGCGCCGAGCGAGAAAGCGTCAGACCATGCCCCCTAAAGTGATACGCAAGGCCGAAGGTCGCGCGCGCAAAGATGCGCGGGCCGAAGAAATCGCACTGGCGCTGATGGGCGTCGGCCCGTTTCCGCGCGATATGATTTCGGTAGATGCAACATGGGAGCGCGGCAGTGGAACACCTGCTGCGGGCCGCTCCGCCATTGTGAAAGCGGTCGAACAGTTGAATGCGCCAGATGGGATCACGGTCGAACAGGTCGTGACACAAGGCACTGCGGCGTCGGTTTCTGGGCGGCTGACACGCGGCGACCAAGCCCGCATTTTTTGCCATATCATTCGCCACACTTCGGAAGCGGCCGAACAGATCGCGCAAATCGTAAGCTTTGAACACGGTGGGAGCCGCCATGACGCATAGCGATGACAACAGCCCAAGTGCCGTGCTGGAAGATCACAGATTTCCCTGCATCACCTGCGGTGCCGACATGCGGTTTGCACCAGACCGAGGCGAGCTGGTCTGCGATCATTGCGGCGCGAGCGAAGTGTTGGATATTGGCGATGCGACAGGGCCAAACGAACTGGACTACCGCCACGCCATCGAAAACCTATTGCCGCAGCAAGCCATGGAAGACACGCGCGTGTCCGAATGCCCCAACTGTGGCGCGCATGTTGAATTTGATGCCGAAGTTCATGCCACAGATTGTCCGTTTTGCGCGACACCTGTGGTCACCGACACAGGATTACACCGCCAAATCAAACCGAAGGGCATTTTGCCTTTCACCCTGACTGAGACAACCGCCCGAGACGCCATGAGCGACTGGCTTGGGGGGCTGTGGTTTGCCCCCAATGGTCTTAAGGAATTCGCCCGCAAAGGTAGAAAACTGTCGGGGATCTATGTGCCCTATTGGACCTTTGATGCGGATACAAAGTCGCAATATTCTGGAATGCGCGGGGATGACTATTATGTCAGCAAAACCGTCATGCGGAATGGCAAATCCCAACAGGTGCGTGAACGGCGCACCAGATGGCGCAATAAATCAGGCCGCGTCGCTCGGTTCTTTGATGACGTCTTGGTTCTGGCGTCGACCTCTTTGCCAAAGAAATACACCGAAGGCTTGGAACCGTGGGATTTGCAGGCGATGGAGCCTTATGTCCCTGACTACATTGCAGGGTTTCGTGCTGAAAGTTACTCCGTCGACCTCAAGGACGGCTATACATCGGCGCGCGGATACATGGATCGCGTGATTTTGCGTGATGTGAAATTTGACATTGGCGGGGACAGGCAACGGGTCGCTTCGGTTCATACGCAGATCTCTGATGTCACGTTCAAACATGTGCTTTTGCCCGTGTGGTTGGCCGCTTACAAATATCGTGGCAAAACCTATCGGCTTGTCGTCAACGGCCGCTCTGGCCGTGTGCAAGGCGAACGCCCGTGGTCGATCTGGAAAATTACCTTTGCGGCTATTGCTTTGACACTCATTGCGGGCGCGATTGGGTATTTTGCGGCGCAATACCAATAAATTTGGTGCTTGGGCGCGCAGATAACACTTGCCCTGATAGCGCTAACAGACTTAAAAGCGGGACGACCCAATAAGGAAAAAATTCGATGATCCTATGTGCAGGTGAAGCTTTGATCGACATGTTGCCCCGCGAGTCAACGCTGGGCGAAGATGCATATGCACCCCATGCCGGCGGTGCGGTTTTCAACACGGCGATCGCGCTGGGACGTTTGGGCGCAAAGCCTGCGTTTTACTCTGGATTGTCCGATGACTTCTTTGGTGAATTGCTTAAGTCCAAGTTGGATGAAAGCGGTGTCGATGCCTCTTTGGTGGTGACGGCAGATCGCCCGTGCACTGTCGCTTTCGTAAAGTTGGTCGACGGCCATGCGACTTACGCATTCTACGACGAAAACACTGCGGGGCGGATGCTGACGCCGGCTGATTTGCCTGCATTGCCAGACGCCGTGCAAGCCCTGTTCTTTGGCGGCATCTCCCTGCCCGTTGAACCATGTGGCGAAGCCTATGAAGCGTTGTGCGCCCGCGAAGCAGCGACGCGCGTGGTCATGATGGATCCAAATATTCGCCCGACATTTATCAAAGACGAAGCCCGCTACCGCGCGCGGATGGAGCACATGCTGAGCTTGTGTGACATCGTCAAAGTGTCTGACGAAGACCTGCTGTGGATCATGGGCGAAGGCGATATTGAACAGCATATTCAAACACTTCTGACCAAAGGGCCAAGCCTGATCTGCTTGACCGAAGGGTCTGAAGGTGTGCGTGGTTTTACCAAAAATGGCATCGTAAAAGTGGCTGCGAACAAAGTTGACGTGGCTGACACTGTCGGTGCTGGCGATACTTTCAACGCGGGCCTTTTGGCATCTCTGCAAGCTTCCGGCAAATTGACCAAGGATGCGATCAAGGACCTTGATGACGAGACCATCCGCGCGGCCTTGGCCATGGGATCAAAAGCCGCGTCGATCACAGTGTCTCGCGCGGGCGCAAACCCGCCTTGGTCGCATGAGATGTAATCATGCGCGCACTTGTTCAACGCGTTTTAGAAGCATCGGTTAAGGTCGACGGCGACGTCGTCGGCGCCTGTGATCAGGGCCTTTTGGTTT
>NZ_JBDMZG010000127.1:0-14779 GCF_039769035.1 Pacificibacter sp. | reverse complement strand
GGAAGACCGGTTTGCGTTTTTCCAAAAAGGCGTTCAGCCCCTCTTCTGCGTCATCACTGGTTTGCGACACTGCAGCACAAAGGCTTTCCGTGAACAACCCATCAGCGCGTGGCATGTCAGAAATTCTGCTGATCGCTTGGATCATCATGTAGTTGGACAGGCTCGCATTTTTCGCGATGTCGCCCGCCAGTTTGCGCGCCAAAGGCAAGGCTTCGCCCGCGCCAACACTGTAATGCGTCAAACCAAGTGCAAGGCCTTCGTCGGCATTGTATTTGCGACCCGTCAACATCATCTCGCCCATGCGGTCCGCGCCCAAAATGCGCCCGATACGCACTGTGGCGCCGCCGCCCACGAAAATGCCGCGCATGCCTTCTGGCAATTGGAAAATCGTGCTGTCTTCGGCGATCCGCACATGCGTAGACGCCGCCAATTCAAGCCCGCCACCGATCACAGCGCCGAACATGGCCGACACCACAGGCAAACCAGAGAACTGGATCATATCCATGACGCGGTGCCAATTGCGCGAATGGCGCATCACACCTTCGGCGTTGCGACGCACCGCTTCGGACAGGTCCAAACCAGAACAATAGTGCCCTTCGGCGCCTGTCATAATAACCACGCGCACACCCTCAGGCGGCTTGGCGAAAAAGGCTTCAATTTCGTCCAACAGCTCATCGCACATCGCGTTGCGCTTGCCCGGACGGTTCATCGTCAACGTGGCAATTGGGCCGTCGATTTCAACCAAAAGATATTGGCCTGTTTGTGTGGTGTCAGACATTAGACTTTGGTCTTTCTTATTATTTGATCGGCATGCGTGTGGCAGCGTCCAAACGGACCACTGTGCCATTGAGCATTGAGTTTTCAACGATGCTTGTCACAAGCTTCGCGTATTCTTCGGGGAAGCCCATCCGGTTCGGGAAAGGCACATTCGTCAGGATTTCGGCTTTCACATCAGCCGGCAGGCCTACGCTCATCGCGGTTTCGAACAAGCCCGGCGCGACGGTCATGACCCGAATTCCAAAGCGGGCAAGTTCGCGTGCGGCAGGCAATGTCAGGGACGCAACGCCGCCTTTGGATGCAGAGTATGCCGCTTGGCCGATCTGACCATCTTCGATGGCCACAGACGCCGTATTGATGATCACGCCACGCGCCCCATCGTCGTCCACGGGGTCAAGCTTGGCCATTTCACGCGCGGCAATATTGAGAACTGTGTAGGTGCCAATCAGGTTGATATGCACCGTGCGCACGAAGGAATCGATCGTCAGCGCACCATCGCGCGGCAAAATGCGCCCTGCGGTTCCGATGCCTGCACAAGATGTCACGATAGACGGAGCCGAACCAAACGTCTCAGCAACTTTGGCAAAAGCAGCTTCGACTTGATCCACGTTGGACACATCAGCCGCCACAGCCAGACCACCGATGTCGTCCGCAACCTTTTGTGCCGCCTCAAGCGACAAGTCCAAGACCGCAACACGTGCGCCTTGCTCGGCCAAACGACGCGCGGTGGCTTCGCCCAAGCCGCTGCCTGCTCCAGTGACAAGTGCCACTGCTCCCGTAACTTGCATAGATTCTCTCTCCCAAGTGCACGAAGAATGCGCATCTCAAAATTGTTATGTCAATGAACAATTAACGTAGCAAGTCTTGTTAGCGCCATCACATTCCAAAATTTGTTTATGAACAATAGTTTGCCTGTTCAGCGCAAAAACCACGAAGTGCGCAGCTGTGCCAAATGGCAACGCCACAAGGGATTCGCGAGAGGTAAATCCGCCCTGCCCCTTGCCAAAGGAATGCGGTCCCGCGTAGAGCTATCGCACTTCTTGGGACGGACCAACTTGTGATTATTTATCGCCTCTTTCTTACCATTGTGGCCCCTATCGCCGCGCTCTTTGCTCTACGTCAGGTTCTGCGTGGCAAGGAAACGCTTGCCGATATTCGGGAACGCTTTGGCGCAGGGCTGTCCGCGCTCGCGCCACATTCAGGTCCGACACTTTGGGTTCACGGGGCCTCAAACGGCGAACTGACAGGCGGGCGCGCATTGATCGAAGATGCGCTCAAGCGTGATCCAAACCGCGCCATCATCGTCACCGTCAACAGCGTTTCGGCGCGTAAACTCGTGCGCAGTTGGGGCATGGAGCGTGTCACAGTTCGGCTGGCCCCGCTGGATTACCACGCCTGCGTGAAGGCCTTCATCGCCCAGACCCAGCCCGAAGCCTTGCTGACGATTGAAAACGAAATCTGGCCGAACAGATTCGTCGCCTGCGCGCAGCGCGGCATTCCTGTTTTGGTGGTGGGCGCGCGGATGTCGCAAAAGACGCTGCGGTTTTGGCAAAAGAATGCGGCCTTGCTGAAGGGCGTTTCGCAGCACACCCTTGCGGCGATCTCAGCCCTCGCCCCGCAAGACCAAGCCTCGCAAGATCGCTATGTTACCTTGGGCCTGTCGCCTGAACGCATTTTGCCGATGTTCAATCTGAAAAGCGGTGTCGAAATGAAAGCAAGCGCGCCTGCGAAGGCCGCGCAACTGCCCGACAGCTTTCAAAGGTCAATGACCGTGCTTGCAGCTTCAACCCATGAAGGCGAAGACGACAGCATTCTGGACGGGTTTGCTCGGGCCCGCGCCGCGCACCCAGACCTGAAACTGATCCTTGCCCCACGCCACCCCGTGCGCGCCGCAGACATTTGCGCCTTGGCACGCGCACGCGATCTTAACGTCGCACAACGCAGCACGGGCGCATCCGCGGCACAGGCCGACGTATATGTCGCCGACACACTTGGCGAAATGCCACTGTGGTACGAAGTCTCTGGCTATACCTTTGTCGGTGGGTCTTTGGTGGACAACGGCGGGCATACCCCGTTTGAACCTGCGCAATTCGGATCGGTCATTTTACACGGGCCTTATGTGTCAAATCACAACGACGCCTATGAAGCGCTGCACGCCGCAGATGCTGCTCTGCGCATCACCACGCCGCAAGAGTTTGGACAGGCGCTCGATACCCTTTTGCGCAGCCCAGACAAGGCCCAACAAATGACCCAAAATGGCGCTGCGGCACTCGACGGTCTGCGCACATCGAAAGCGGCAACAGCGGCCTTTTGGGATGCCCTCGACACAGCCATTGCGACAGAAAATCGCGCATCCGCGCCTGCCCTCTAACGCAGCCACCGCGATAGCATGCTTCAAATGGCATCATATTGGTTTTTTTAGAAAACCTTTGGATTTGCGCGCTCATTTTGCTACCCTGTGGAAAAGACTTCAAAGAATGATGGAGCTACTGAGGTGAACGCAGTGCGGACCAAGCAACGCCCAATGCGCCTTATGGGTGCAACAAAAATGGGTGTTCGGACTCAATTCGGGGCGCTGTGTTGGCGTATTCGCAAAGATCGCGTTCAAGTGTTGCTGGTGCAAACCCGCCGCCGCAAACGGTGGATTGTGCCCAAAGGCTGGCCAATGGAAGGACAAACCCCCGCCAAAGCCGCCGCGACAGAAGCTTATGAAGAAGCAGGCATTGTTGGAAAAGTGGCCCCCATTTGTATTGGGCTGTACCACTATACAAAGTTTCCACGCTCAAAAGACGGCCCCGTGCCGTGTATGGTCGCTGTGTTTCCGATGAAGGCCGAAAAGATACTCAAAGACTACCCAGAGCGCGGCCAACGCAAGCGCAAATGGGTGTCGACCAAAAAAGCGGCAGAAATGGCGAGCGAGCCGGAACTCGCTCAAATTTTACGTCATTTTGATCCGCGTTTGATGCGACTTTAATAACCTTATGGGGTTACAAAACGTTTACATAGGCACGGGACGCGCCTAAAACGCTTGCCAAAGCGTGAATGTATTCATCTGAAACGAACGGTTGGAAAAATGATCCGATACATGCTCAAATGTTGCGACGGACACAGCTTTGAAAGCTGGTTTAAATCTGCCTCGGCTTTCGAAGCTTTGCAGGCTGATGGCCGGTTGTCTTGCCCACATTGCGGCGTGGATGACGTTCACAAATCATTGATGGCACCTCAGGTTAGCACGGCCCGCAAGGCGCTCGACGCAGCAGATCAAGACAGCGCGCCGCAAGCGGCACCGGAGCAACCCAAAGCAATTGCACCCACACAAGATGCAACGCCGGACACGGCCCCAGATCCAGAAGCGGCGCTGGCCGCCATGCGCGATCATCTTGAGCAAAACGCCGATTATGTCGGCGCGGATTTCACCAAACAGGCGCGTGACATGAACAACGGCGATACGCCTGCGCGCTCCATTTATGGTGAAGCCAAAGCGGAAGATGCCAAGGCGCTGATCGAAGAAGGCGTGCCCGTCTTGCCATTGCCGTTCTTGCCGAAACGTAAGCTCAACTGACCTAGTTTCGGCGCCATTTCTGCGCCAAGTCGGATAAATCCAGCGTGAACGTGAAAATTCGCGACCCATTGGCCATTCTGGCGCTGGCCTCTCTTGCACTTTGCCCAAATGCCCCCTAGGACACCTTGATCATTCTAGACGGGGGAGAAGGGCCAAAATGCCAGTTCTCGTAATGAAATTCGGCGGCACATCAGTCGCCACACTCGACCGCATCAAACGTGCGGCCAAACGTGTTAGCCGCGAAGTTGCCAATGGCAATGACGTGATCGTTGTTGTGTCCGCCATGTCTGGCGAAACCAATAAGCTTGTTGGCCTTGTCAACGAAACCTCACCCATGTTCGATGCGCGCGAATACGACGCCATTGTGTCTTCTGGTGAGAACGTGACTGCGGGCTTGATGGCTTTGACGTTGCAAGAGATGGATATCCCTGCGCGCAGCTGGCAAGGGTGGCAAGTGCCGCTGAAAACCAGCTCTGCCCACGGGGCCGCGCGGATTGACGAAATCCCAACAGACAACATCAACGAAAAGTTCGGTGAAGGCATGAAAGTGGCTGTCGTGGCTGGTTTCCAAGGCATCTCAGCCGAGGGCCGTATCACCACGCTGGGTCGTGGTGGGTCTGACACCACAGCCGTGGCTTTTGCCGCTGCTTTTGATGCGATCCGCTGTGACATCTACACCGATGTGGACGGGGTTTACACAACTGACCCACGCATCACTGACAAAGCCCGCAAGATGGAAAAGGTCTCGTTTGAAGAGATGTTGGAACTTGCGTCTTTGGGTGCGAAGGTTTTGCAAACCCGTTCTGTTGAATTGGCCATGCGCTATCGTGTTAAACTGCGCGTGCTATCGTCTTTTGAAGAATATGACCCAAATGCTGGCACATTGATCTGTGCCGAGGAGGATATCGTGGAAAACAATGTAGTCTCCGGCGTCGCGGCCTCACGCGAAGAAGCCAAAATGACGCTCGTCTCTGTGGCCGACCGCCCAGGCATCGCCGCCGCGATCTTTGGCCCACTGGCGGAAGCTGGCGTGAACGTCGATATGATCATTCAGAACATTTCAGAAGAGGGTCGCACCGATATGACCTTCTCGTGCCCTGTCGATCAGGTGGCACGCGCTGAGGCTGCGATGGCCGCCACGAAAGAGCGCGGCGAAGTGAATTACCAGTCTTTGGTTTCTGACACGGATGTTGCGAAAATCTCTTTGGTTGGCATCGGCATGCGGTCGCAATCTGGTGTGGCTGCGAAGATGTTCAAAACGCTGTCTGACGAAGGCATCAACATCAAAGTTATCGCCACATCTGAAATCAAAGTGTCTGTGTTGGTGGATCGCAAATACACCGAGCTGGCCGTGCAAGCCTTGCACGACGCTTTCGAGCTTGAAAAAGTTTAAAAACACCCCTTTGGGAATGTTTGGAACATGTAAGCCTTTCGCCCAAATTGTGGGCGGAAGGCTTTCTTTTTGCGAAGGCAGGATCATGCGCGACAGTCTAAGACATAAAATCGCATCCGTTTGTGATGCAAAAATCGCCGCCAAAGGCACAGGGGTTGGTCTGTCGTTTTACGCCTTTTTCGCCAATAAGAATGACGACCCAGAGCTGTTGATGGAAGCGGCGACATGGTGGATTCAGACGCATAGGCTTGATCACTTTGAGAAAGCGGTGAAAATCCGGTCGATGATCGACGCAAACCTATAGAGCATTCGCCCTTTGTTATGTCGCACCGTTTCCCGCGATTTTCTGGCGAAAGCTTTACGCGCAAACAGGAAACAAGGTGCGGCGGAACGCTGCACGTGCAGCATTTATTTTACGCAAGCGCAGCACCAAGATGCAGAAATATTTGCACTTTTTCTTAGCAGGTCCAGAGTTTCTGGGGCTTGGGCAGTTGATTTTCTATGGGCAAAGCCCCCATCTATGCTCTAAAGACATAAGCGTCCACGTAGGGCTGATTAGGGACACGCAAGACACATGACGAACCGCCACGAAAGCGAAAGCCGTAAGCTGCTTGGTCGTCTCAGAGACACCTTGGCCGAAGATGGCGCAGGCCAAGAGCGCCTGAACCGGATCACGCATCTCATTGCGGATTCGATGCAGACCGAAGTGTGTTCGATCTATTTGTTCCGTGACAGTGAAACCCTTGAACTTTGTGCAACCGAAGGCCTAAACGCCGAAGCGGTTCACATCACGCGCTTGCGTATTGGTGAAGGTCTTGTGGGGCGCGTTGCGAAGTTTAAGCGGATGATTAACACCGCTGATGCCCCTTCGGCCAAAGGGTTCCGCTACATGCCGGAAACGGGCGAGGAAATCTATTCGTCCTTTTTAGGCCTTCCAATTCAACGACTTGGCGACACGCTTGGTGTTTTGGTCGTTCAATCGAAAGAGGCGCGACAGTTTTCAGAGGACGAGCTTTACGCCCTCGAAGTTGTGGCGATGGTTCTGGCCGAAATGACCGAACTGGGCGCCTTTATTGGCGAAGAATCCGCTTTGGGCGCGCTGCACCAAAACCCCGTGCTGTTTCGCGGCACGAAAGGTCAAGAAGGCGTCGCAGAAGGCAACGTTTATCTGCATGAGCCGCGCGTGGTTGTGACCAACCCCGTGGCAGACGATCCCGACGCCGAATTGGTCCGCCTGCGAGACGCGGTCAATGCGTTGCGCGTGTCGGTTGATGAAATGCTGTCTGTGGTCGACAGCAAAGAAAAAGATCAGCGCGAAGTGCTGGAAGCCTACCGCATGTTCGCCAATTCGCGCAGCTGGATGCGTCGGATGGAAGAAGACATCAGCCGCGGTCTGTCTGCTGAAGCCGCTGTTGAGAAAGAACAATCCACGGCACGCACCCGACTGTCGAGCGTGCCTGATGCCTACTTGCGCGAACGCCTGCACGACCTTGATGATTTATCAAACAGATTGCTGCGCATTTTGACAGGCCAAGGGTCTGATACAGGCGCAGAGATGCCCGAAAACCCTATCCTCATTGCGCGAAACATCGGTCCAGCTGAGTTGCTCGACTACGGCAAATCACTGCGCGGCATTGTTTTGGAGCAAGGATCCGTGGGGTCGCATGCTGCCATTGTTGCGCGCGCGCTGGCCATTCCCCTGGTCATTCACGCCGAGAAAATCACCACTGAAGCGCTCAATGGTGACGCGATTTTGGTGGATGGTGAACAAGGCGTGGTCCATCTACGCCCAGAAGACAGCGTTGCCGCCGCCTTTCGCGACAAGATCGCAATGCAAGACCAAGCGAGCAAAGCCTATGCTGATTTGGTCGACAAAAAGGCGACTACGCCTTGTGGCAAGACCATCGCTTTAAACATGAACGCGGGTCTCATGGCAGACCTGCCCTCCCTGATTTCTTCAGGGGCCGAAGGGGTTGGACTGTTTCGCACCGAGCTGCAATTCTTGATCCGCAACTCTGTTCCGCGTCGCGGCGAGCTTGCGACCCTGTACAGCAGCGTGATGGACGCTGCCCGTGGCAAGCGCGTGACCTTTCGCACGCTCGATATCGGGTCTGACAAAGTCCTGCCTTACATGAAGCCCCAAGATGAACCCAACCCAGCCATGGGGTGGCGGGCGATCCGTGTGGGGCTTGATAAGCGCGGCGTGATGCGCATGCAGCTGCAAGCCCTGATACGTGCCTGTGCGGGCCGCCCATTGACCGTTATGTTTCCTTTTGTGGCCCAGTTCGAAGAGTTTCGCGCCGCACGTGCCATGCTCGATGCTGAATTGGCGAATGAAAAACGGCTTGGCCACGTGTTGCCCATGTCCGTCGATGTGGGCGCGATGCTGGAAACGCCCTCTTTGGCATTTGCACCGGATCAGTTTTTCATTGAGACGGATTTCATTTCCATCGGCGGCAATGACTTGAAGCAATTCTTCTTTGCCGCAGACCGCGAAAACGAACGCGTGCGTCGCCGTTATGATACGCTGAATGTCTCGTTTTTGACATTCATTCGCCAAATCGTCGCCCGCTGCGATGCGCATAATACGCCTGTGTCGTTTTGTGGCGAAGATGCTGGGCGACCACTTGAAGCCATTTGCTTCGCGGCTATGGGCCTTAAATCATTGTCGATGCGCCCCGCCTCTATCGGTCCGGTGAAGCACGTGTTGCGTCAGGTGAATTTGGACGATGTGGCGGCCATAATTGATGCGGCTGCAGACAACGGCGAGCAAACTGTGCGCAGCACCGTGGCGGCATACTTGGAAGAACAAGGCATCACCTTTTAACGCGTAAATGCGTTCTAGGTGCTGCATCCGTGCAGGTTACCCTGCCATCTCGACCCGCAGCATCTCTTTCAATGTGTCGAAACTTTCGCCACTGTCTTCAGCCAACCGCATCATGCCAAATGTGACATGCGCCATATCTTGATAGTAGGCGGTGTAGACATAGTTGGTGGCAGCCCCCGCAACAGCGCCCAAAATAGGCACGGCCTGCGTCGCAAGTTTTTGCCCCAACACGACCGACAAGCGCGGGGCAACGCGTGCAAGTATGCCATTGATCGTGGCCCCCGTCAGAGACGTGCGTGCCGCCAAGAACCCAAGGTCAGCACCATCATCGTCTTCCAAAGGGCCTGCAGCGGCAAAGACGTTGATGCAAGCCTTGCGCACGTCTTCGCGTTCGGGGTCAAATCCATGTTCTTTGGCCACCGCTTGGATCGCATGCAGCAACACCGTTGTCGTCACAGGCAGCTCTGCTAGGGCCGTGGGCAAACCGCCTGCGCCGCCGACTGCACCAAGGCTCGAAGACACAGCCTTGGACAACCAGCCGCCGCCCTCAAACCCGTTTTGCCGCGACCGCGTGGCCCCGTTAAATGCCAGCTCAAGCGCCGACAATGTCGCTGTTTCAAGCTGTGTACGAACAGGTTTGGGCAGTCTGCTAAACAGCCCATCCGCAGTGCCGCCAACCATATTTAGGATCTGCATGCCAGCATTGTTGGCACGTTTCAAACGGGCCGCAAGCGCACGAATGGCTTCGGGCGTGGGCGCCTGCAAGACAGCCACATCGCCATCATACAACATCGGAGGTTTTTGTTTCATGCCCCCAATGTGGGGAAGCACTTGGTGTTTGCCAAGGGGCAAGATCAGATCAAGTGATGCGCTGGACCTGTCCTGAAACCGCATCCCAAGCGCCGTCTTGCAAAGCGACACCGAGCACACGATCGGGGTTTGTCGGAGGGGGCATCTGAACATCGTCGAGCTTTTTAAACCCAAAGCGGCGATAATAGGGTTCATCCCCCACCAGCATCACACGCGCCCATCCGAGCGCCTTCGCGCGCTCCATACTGTCTTGCATCACCAGCCCGCCCAAGCCCTCGCCTTGACGCGTCGGGTGCACAGCAATCGGACCAAGCAACAAAGATAGCTTTTTCTGAGGACCAATATGCACAGGCCAATACCGAATGGCTGCAGAAACAATGCCCAATTCGTCGCGCGCCACCAAACACAGATCTGCGACTTTCAAAACGCCGTCGCGCAAACGATAAGACGACAGGGCCTCACGCCCTGGCGCAAAACACGTGTCATAGAGGGCCTCGACCTCCCACATGTCGTTTGCGTTTTCGACCTCAAGTTTGTACACGCCCGCCCCTTGTCCACGTAGCATTGCATCCGAAGCGCCCTTGGATTGCGCCCGATGTCATATTTCGCTCGAATTTTTGCTACCACGGCACTAGGTAAGGGGCAACGCATCACGCGCGCCAATTCGCGCCCGCACATCGACAAAGAGACTTGCAATGTTTTATCGCCCAGAAAATGGCCACGGCCTACCGCACAATCCGTTTAACGCCATTGTGGCACCGCGCCCTATTGCATGGGTCTCTTCGAGATCAGCTGACGGCATCGACAACCTCGCGCCCTACTCATTCTTCAACGCCGTCGCCTATGTGCCGCCTCAAGTGATGTTTTCATCTTCTGGCACCAAAGACAGCCTGAGCAACATCAAAGACACCGGCGTTTTCGCCATCAATCTGGTGGGCCGCGCCTTGGCGGATGTGATGAACAAATCGTCAAAACATGTGCCTGCGGATGTGGATGAATTTGCTTATGCAGGCATCACCAAGACCGATTGCGATACCATCAATTGCCCTCGCGTTTTGGACGCGCCCGCCACGCTTGAATGCAAAGTGACGCAAATCGTGCAGCTTGCAGGCGATGACAACCACATGGTGATCGGCGAAGTCACAGGTGTGCACATGCGCGATGATTGCATCGTTGATGGGCGTTTTGACGTAGTAGCCGCGCAACTGTTGTCACGCCTTGGCTACCGCGACTACGCGCAAGTGACTGATCTGTTTGAACTCACCCGCCCTGATGATTGATTTTGAGCCCAAAGTTACAAAACAAAAACCGCACGTCTTGTAAAAAGGGCCCCCAACTGGAGGCCCTTTCGCAATTCTAAGTGTTTGTCGTCAGGTCGAAAACCTAGTGACCGCCAGACAAAATGCCCGTGCGTACGGTGTAGTCCGTGGCCACCTCGTAATCAGGATCATCATCACTATCAACGATCAAGTGACCCGCTTTTGACAGCAAACGGTGGCAATCATGGCTCAAGTGGCGCAGCTGAATTTCCTTACCAGCCGCCTCATACTTCAGCGCAATACCTTCAATCGCGTTCAATGCCGATTGGTCGGCCACACGGCTGTCTGCGAAATCCACAATCACGGTGGATGGGTCATTTGCCACGTCGAACAACTCACCAAATCCTTCTGCGGATCCAAAGAACAACGGGCCTTGGATGGCATACACTTTGGCGCCTTCAGGTGTCTCGGATGTCTTGGCGTGAATGCGTGACGCGTTCTGCCATGCATAGGCAAGCGCCGACACGATCACACCCACAACCACCGCAATCGCGAGGTCTTCGAGCACGGTCACCACGGTTACCAAAACGATCACAAAAGCGTCGATACGTGGCACTTTGCGCATCACTTTGAACGAGTTCCAAGCAAACGTCCCGATCACCACCATAAACATCACGCCCACGAGTGCTGCCAATGGAATGGTCTCGATCAGGGGCGAGGCAACCATGATAAAGATCAGCAAAAAGATCGCCGCAGAAAAGCCTGACAAACGCGTGCGCCCGCCTGATTTCACGTTGATCATCGATTGCCCAATCATCGCACAGCCGCCCATGCCGCCAAAGAAGCCTGTCACAACATTGGACACGCCTTGCGCCACACATTCTTGCGACACGCCTCCGCGTTCGCCTTTGATCTCACCCACAAGGTTCAGCGTCAAAAGGCTCTCGATCAGGCCGATTGCGGCCAAAATCAATGCGTAAGGCAAGATCACAGACATCACTTCGAAGAACTGGCCAGAGCTTTCAAACATCGGCACCATCGGAATGTGGAATTTCGGGAAACCGCCCTCGATAGAGGCCAAATCACCCACGCGTGGCACTGGAATGTCGAACACAATCACGACCACAGCCGTGATCAAAATCCCCGCCAAAGGCGCTGGGATAATGTTGGTAACCTTCGGCAAGCCCCAAACCACAGCCATGGTCAACGCCACAAGCGCCAGCATCAAGGCCAACGTGCCAGTCGGCATCCAAACCATGTGCCCTGCTGCATCTGCGACCTTAAACTGCGTCATCTGCGCGAGGAAAATCACGATCGCCAAACCGTTCACAAAGCCCAGCATCACAGGATGCGGCACAAGGCGAATGAATTTCCCAAGCCGGAATACCCCCGCCAAAATCTGCAAAATCCCCATCAAGACGACAGTGGCAAACAGATACTCAACACCGTGATCGGCAACCAAAGCCACCATCACAACCGCGAGCGCCCCTGTTGCACCTGAAATCATGCCTGGACGCCCACCAATCAAGGAGGTCACAAGACCCACCAGAAAAGCGGCGTAAAGACCGACCAGCGGGTGCACCCCAGCCACGAAAGCAAAGGCCACAGCCTCTGGCACCAAGGCCAAAGCCACCGTCAAACCAGACAAAACGTCTGTCTTGGCCTGCATCGGTGTCAGCCGTGTGTTGCCGGAATTCGGCAATGATAATTTCTCCGCAAAAGCGGCGAGCGTCGATTGTGTCACGGGAGTTCCCCAAATGTAAGATTGTACCTTTGCCGCGCACATAACACAGGTTTTCCCAAGTGTCACACACACTCCGCGTGCTGGCACGGGTTTCGCCTATAATATGTTGCTATATTGCTCGACTGACGTGCAGCCCACCACATTGAAGACAGCACAGGCTGAGCTTTGCACAGAGACAGCCCGAATTCGATGCGCGAAATGTTACCACACAGACTATTGGCGTTATTCGGCAAGAGTGGCGCGGATTAGCCCGCGCAATGAGTTTCCACAGAATATCGCCTCTGCACTTTCCAAATCCGGCAAGGTCAGCACGGCCTCAACCGCGCGGCCTGAGTCCAGCAGCTCTGCGCGCAGTACACCGGGCAAGAGGCCAGAGGCCAGCGGCGGCGTCACAAGCGTTTCGCCCTGTTGCACAAACAGATTGGTGATCGTGCCCTCGCAGACCTCGCCCCGTTCGTTCAGGAAAATCAGCTCATCAATGCCCTCGGGCAGCCCCAAACGGGCTTGATCATACAGCGCACGGTTGGTGGTTTTATGCCCGAGCCACATATCAGAACTGTTCAACCGCCGCGCCGCAATCGCAAAACGCCACTGATCCGCCGTGGCGGCTAGCGGCCAGTGCTCCAAAGCGCCTTGCCCCTCGCGGTCCACGGTCAAACGCAACCGCAGATCATGCGCCGTGTTCACACCATCTATCAGTTCCCGAAGCTGCGCCTGCGGGAACAAAATCCCCAGAGCCGCACAAGTGCCAGCCATACGCGCAAGGTGACGATCCAAACGTACAGCGCCCGTCTTGACCGACCAGCCAAGCGTCTCAATCACGCGGAATTCTGGGGCGAATGTCATAGCTGCGCAAACTCCGTTTTGAGCAAGGCCTCATTGTACTCGGATTCAGCTTGGCTGTCATAAACCAACCCGCCGCCAACATTCAGATGGCCCGATGAGGCCCCATTTTCAAACACCAACGTGCGAATGGCGACGTTGAATTCGGAACTGCCATCAGGCGCGATCCATCCAATGGCACCACAATAGGCCCCACGCGGCGCTCGCTCCAATTCGTCAATGATTTCCATCGCGCGAATTTTCGGCGCACCTGTGATGGACCCACAAGGAAACAACGCTTTGCACTGGTCGGCGAAATCCACATCAGCCAACATCTGCGCCGTAACGGTGGAGGTCATCTGATAAACGGTCTTATAAGCTTCAATGTCGAAGAGCTTGGGCACTTTGACAGACCCGATTTCACTGATCCGCGACACATCATTGCGCAAAAGATCAACGATCATCAGGTTTTCGGCTTGGTCTTTGATCGAAGCCGCCAACCACGTTTTGGCTTCGGCATCTTTGATCGGATCATCATTACGCGCCACTGTGCCCTTCATCGGTCGCACAGTGATTTTCCCCGCCGCATCTGTTTTAAAAAACAACTCAGGCGACCGCGACAACAGCGTGTGATGGTCGGTTTCAATCAACGCGCCGTAAGGCACAGGCTGACGGGCGCGCAAAGCATCATACAACTGTCGCGGCGTGGCATCACTGTGAACATCAACGGGAAAGGTCAAATTCACTTGATAACAATCGCCCGCCTCGATGTAGGATTTGGCGCGATCAAACGCAGCTTTATAGCGGTCCAATCCCCAACGTGGAGACAACTTTGTTTGCACTTTTTCTACATTTTGGGGTGTATTTACGACCTTTGGAGCCTCATAAACACCAAATTCCAACAATGGCAGATCTCGACCGTCGCGCAGCAGTGGGTGCAAGACCGGATCAAGAAGCAACCCCAGTTCGTAGGACATATACCCCGCGATCCAATACCCATCGGCCCTTGCTTGCGCGATCGCCGCAAAGGCAGCGGGCAGCTCATCCGCTTTGCGCGCACAGATCATCGAGGACGGAGCTTCAAACACCGACCCTTGCGCCACATCACCAACAAGAGCGCTCTGAGATGCCCCCGCAAGAGGGCCTGTATCAAACTGTATACGCATCAAAACCTGCTTATTTTCCGCGCTTTTATTGTGTTTCATCCGATGACGCCAGCCTTCAACGCAGATATGGGCGACGACAAGCGCATTCTCTCTTTTCGCCGCTGAATTAAGCGCCTAAGCTTTAGTCAAATGCACAATTTGAGAGGTCTCGATGGAACGAATGATTGGCGTAATAGGCGGCTCTGGTGTCTATGAAATTGATGGGCTTGAAAATGCGACTTGGCAAACCGTCGATAGCCCTTGGGGCGACGCGTCTGATCAGATCCTCACTGGGACTTTGGACGGTGTGAAAATGGCATTTTTACCGCGTCATGGGCGCGGGCATGTGCATACGCCAACGACAGTTCCGTATCGTGCCAACATAGACGCGCTGAAACGTCTTGGGGTAACGGATATTTTGTCTGTTTCCGCCTGCGGGT
>NZ_JBDMZG010000126.1:0-17892 GCF_039769035.1 Pacificibacter sp. | reverse complement strand
GCGCGCTTTAACCCCCATTTTTTCCCAGTCTTTGACTGAAATTTTGTGATTTAGCCCTGTTTTTGACCAATCCAAATTGCTGGGCACAACGATTTCTTGCAGCCATGGTTCATTGGCGCGCCATCCTAGATCTTTGAGCATCTTGCCACCTGACATCAGCGCGTCAGGCGCAGAGGTTTTAAGGCGTACATGACCATCACCATCGCCATCAACGCCGTTGCGAATGATGTCTTCAGGCAGCATTTGCACCATGCCGATTTCACCTGCCCACGCGCCTTCGGTTTTTACAGGGTCAAAATCGCCGTGCTCATAGAGTTCAAGAGCTGCGAAAATTTGTGGTTGAAACAGCTCGGGGCGGCGGCAGTCGTGGCCCAATGTGAGCAATGAATTGAGCGTGTTAAAGTTCCCTTGGACCTGACCGTAGTCCGTTTCCAAGGCCCAGAACGCCAGTAAAACACCGCGTGATACGCCGTACTTTTGTTCGATGGTTTTGAAAACAGATGCGTATTGCCCACCGTACTTGCTGCCATTGCTGATACGGTTTTGACTGATCACGGCGCGAGAAAACTCGATGAAGTTCTTTTTGAACACGCCTTGGGATCGGTCGGCTTTGATCACAGCGGGGCTCTGCTGCGCATTGGCCAAAAAACTGTTTACGGTGCTTTGCGAATGGCCTCTGCGCACAGCCTCTGTTTTGACGTTTTTTACAAAGCTTGAAAACGAGCCGCCGCAGGGCACGTTGGCCAAAGCAGGGGTTGCACATGTCAATGCCAGCACGAAAGGAAGAAAACGCATAAGATCACCTGTTTACCAATTTTGATGTACCCTAGCGAGGCAAAGGGAGCGGCGCAAATACCATGGTTTACGTAAGCAAAAATGCGCCCCAACATCCAAGCGCAAAACAGAACCAAACCATGCCAATCCAAGCAAACCAGAGCCGTCGACATGCGGCGTCGATGTCAGCGGGTTGAGCGGTTTTGCGACCTGTTTCATTGACCCAAGGGTAGTCTTTCATTTCGCCGTGATAGGCACGGGGGCCCGACAGCGCGACGCCCAAAGAGCGTGACAAAGCCGCTTCTGGCCATCCTGCGTTCGGGGATCTGTGTTTGCGTGCGTCCTTAGCGATTGCGCGCAATACCGAGACGCGTGAAGCGCCCTCGTCAGTTTTCCAAGGCATCAACATGCACATTGTGATCCGCGCAGGCACAAGGTTTAATAGATCGTCGAACCGGGCGGAGGCCCAGCCAAAGTCGCTGTGTTTAGGGGTGAGATAGCCGATCATACTGTCGGCGGTGTTGACCATTTTGTAGATCATCAGGCCCGGCAGGCCACCGATCAAAAACCAAAACGCAGGGGCGATCACGCCGTCAGAAAAGTTCTCAGCAGCCGATTCAATCGCTGCGCGTGTGACGGCGGGCGCGTCCATCTGTGCTGTGTCACGCCCCACGATCATAGCCACTGTATTGCGCCCGTCTTGCAGTGATGAATCAAGTCCCTTCGCGACAGCTTTGACGTGCTGTATCAAAGATTTATGTGCAATCAAAATCGCGGCGACGATGATCTCAAGGTGGGGCACAAGTGCTATGACATATCCAACGGCCCCTGCAAGGATCACAAGGCAAACGAGCACGATCACTCCGTTGCGCTTGCGGTGAGGGCCTGAGTTGAACTGTGTGTCAGCCCAGCCAATCAAACGCCCCATAACAACCGCTGGATGGGGGATGCGCGTCCAAAGCCATTTGGGTTCGCCAAAAACTGCGTCCAAAATGAGGGCCAAACAGAGGGCGAAAGCGGTACTCACAAGGCGGCCTTAAGCTGGTTCCATTTATCCGCCGCAGGTATGCCCAAGCGCAACCAAGAGTCAGAATAGGGAAAGACCCGTGACCAGACTTTGCCCTGTGCCAAACGGTCTTGCCATGCGTGCGCGTCGCCGACATCGTACAATCGGAACAGAGTCGTGCCCCCAAGGCACGTCGCGCCTTTTGTCGTCATCAAGGTGTCGAGGCGCGCCGCATCTTGCGCCAATTTGCGCCGCGTGGCGTCTGCCCAATCGACATCATTCAAGGCCGCAGCACCGATGCGCAACGCAGGGCCAGACACGGCCCATGGCCCAATCATCGTCGATAGCCGTTGTATGGTGTCAGGATCGGCGATCGCAAATCCAAGCCGCAGCCCCGCGAGCCCCCAGAATTTACCAAAACTTTTAAGCACTATTGTGCCTTTGTTTGCAGTGCGCGCGACGTGGCTTCGCTCTGGCGTGACATCGCAAAAGCTCTCGTCGATTACGGTCAAAGGAGCGGTCAACTCGTTGGTCGACCACAACCGACCCGTGGGGTTGTTCGGGTGCACGACGACTTGCACGTTTTGATGTTCTTCTGCCACTTGCCAACCATGGGCCTCAAACGCGCCAGCGTGTTCATTGTACGTCGGCGTTTGGATCGAGACGCGTTCTGTCGGCCACAATGCGGGGATGCGTGCGATGAGGCTCGACGCGCCGGGTGCTGCTAGGATCGCGGCCTCTTTCGGGACGTTCCAAAATTTGCGCGCTGCGTCGATCAGTGCTTTGGTCGCGTCGGCATCGGGCAAGGCAGACCATGCGTCGTCGGTGAAGGTGCCGATGGGATAGGGCGCGGGGTTGATTCCGGTAGAGAGATCAAGCCACTGCGACCGAGTTCCGCCATATCGCTGGGCTGCGGCGTCCACGCCGCCACCATGATCGCGCGCCTTGCTCATGACTCGTCTGTGGGCAACGGCAAGTGGCGCGACACGAAATGCCCTTTGACCCCGATCGGCCACGTCCGAAATGGCACCTGTCCGGTGGGGGACTGGGCGTGCAGAGTGGCGAATTCTGTGATGGCTTGGGCGTCGTCGGCGGTGCCGTCGAACGTCCCCAAAGAATAGCCGATTTTTGATTTTCCGCTTTCATCCATCCCTTGCACAATCACATTGCAAGCGCGGTCGCAGCCCATAGTGCAGGACACGCGGCGGGTTTTCACATCGGTGATTTCGGCGCAGGTTTCTATGGCCTGTGCCAGAACGTCTCCGTCGGTGCGGTCCGTGGGGCGTTCATCCCAATCGCTGCGTTTGCAGCCTTCGCATATGGTGATCCAAGTTGTCATGACATTCCTTTTGACGCCCGAGGGAGGAAATTCAAGTTAAAATTCAATCTTTTTATACCTACTGAGAGGGGCTTTGTTGGATTGACCACAACCTTAACCATTCGTTACTTTATTGTATCGAATCCTACGCATCGGTTCGACACTTAAAAACCGTTTAGCGAGTTTGGCCTAGTCTGTTGGGCAGGGGTATCTATGCGCGTACTTATTATCGAAAGCAATTCCGCTCTAAGTGATGTCTGGCGGCGTCACCTTGAACGCCAAGGCGTCGAGGTCGAATGTGCTGTTGGACAAGAAGATGCCATTCAATTCTTACAAGACAAGAGTGTCGACTTGATTGTTTTGAACTTGGTGCTCGAAGCCGGATCTGCCTTTGCGGTCGCTGACTATGCGAACTATCGCCATCCCGACATTCCGGTCATTTTTGTGACAAACTCGTCGTTCTTTTCAGACGGATCGATTTTTCAACACATGGCCAACGCGCGTGCCTTTGTTGCCTCAGAAGTTGATCCCGAAGATTTGGCAGCCATGGTCGAACATTACGGCCGCACGCCTTAAGCGCGCGACCGAAACGCATTGCTGCGATTTAAGACCTGCCGTGCGGCGCGTTCCAATCTAGATCAGGCGTGATCGGAACAATCCGATTTGGATTGATGGTTTCGTGACTGTAATGATAGTGGCGCACAAAGTGATCGAATTTGGTCGTTTCGGCCACGCCTTCCCATTGATACAGCTCACGTGTGAACCCCCATAGGTTTGGGTAGTCCTTAAGCATGCGTTTGTTACACTTAAAATGCCCGTGATACACAAGATCAAACCGCGCCAAAGTGGTGAACAGGCGCCAATCTGCCTCTGTCACCGTATCGCCCATCAGGTAGCGTGACTTAGACAGACGCTCTTCTAGCCAATCCAAGGTGTCAAACAACGGAATAACGGCAGCATCATATGCCGACTGCGTTGTTGCGAACCCTGCCATGTAGACGCCATTGTTGACCGTGTCATAAATACGCGCGTTCACCGCTTCGATCTCGTCGCGCTGCGCTTCGGGCCAAAAATCAACGCTGTTTCCAGTGATGCCATCAAAGGCGGAATTGAACATTCGGATAATTTCGGACGATTCGTTGGACACGATGGTGTTCAGCTCTTTGTCCCACAAAATGGGTACGGTCACTCGCCCGGATACATCGGGCACAGCCCGCGTGTAGATGTCGCGCAAGAACTCAGACCCAAAAAGATCGTCGCCCGTGCAGCCCTCAAAATCAGTCGCAAAGGTCCAGCCATCCGACAACATGTCAGGATGAACGGCCGAGACCGTGATCAGATCCTCAAGCCCTTTGAGAGCGCGGAAAATAAGCGTGCGATGCGCCCAAGGACAGGCGTAAGACACATACAAATGATACCGACCTGCTTGGGCTTTGAAGCCACTCACGCCAGTTGGGCCCGCATCCCCAGTGGGGGTGATCCAATTGCGAAATCCCGCTGTCGTGCGTTCGAATGTTCCGCCTGTAGATTTGGTGTCGTACCAAGACGAATCCCAAACACCGTTTTTCAAAAAGCCCATAGTCGCCTCCAATAATTCACACCATTGATAGCTTGTCTGCGAAGGCGATGATACAGGCGTCATGATACGGCCTATGTGCGCATACGCACCATAAGCGCTGCGTGGTGAGGTCGTGTTTGCGCTAAACCGATTGCACCGAAGGGCAGGCCAATTTATATACGCCCCATGACGACGCCTTCGCAGTGAAGGCCAGAGAGGTTGGCTACGCTGGATTGACCCAAACAGGGGATCCAAAATAGCATCGTCGGGATCTTCCCAGCCTCCTTGAATTTTAACCGCCTTTTGGGGCGATATCGCGGCGCATTTCACAATGCCAGACGGTTGAGACAAGGACATACTATGCGGCACTTAGTGACTGTTATCTTTACCCTAATCGCAGCGCCAGCGCTGGCCCATGTTGGCCACTTTGGTGAACTTGCCGGCCACGATCACGTGATCGCCGGTGCGGCCATTGGCGCAGCTATCGGCATCGCCATTTGGGGCGCCATCAAGGGTAAAAAGCAAGACGCTGAACAAGCCGAATCTGATGCCGAGTCGGACACCGACGCCGAGCCGCAGGAAGCGTGAACATCATGAAAACTGGAGTAATGATCTGCGGCCACGGGTCTCGCAGTCAATCCGCCGTGGATGAATTCGCCGTGCTAGCTGAAAAATTGCCTGCACTTTTGCCCAGCGATTGGATGGTTGATTACGGATATTTGGAATTCGCCAACCCTGTGATCCGCGATGGTTTGGATCGTTTGCGTGAGGCTGGATGTGATCGCATTTTGGCCGTGCCGGGTATGTTATTTGCAGCGATGCATTCCAAAAACGATATCCCCACAGTGCTGAATACATATGCCACACAACATGGCATCGATGTGAAATATGGCCGGGAGCTTGGCGTTGATCCCAAGATGATCGCGGCCGCTGGTGCGCGCATCAAAGACGCCGTGGCGGCCGCGAATGTGGAACATGGCGAATTGCCGCTGCACGAGACTGCTTTGGTGGTCATCGGGCGTGGCGCGTCAGACCCTGACGCGAACGGCAACGTTTCGAAAATCGCACGTATGCTTTGGGAAGGCATCGGGTTTGGCTGGGGCGAAGTTGGCTATTCCGGCGTGACATTCCCGCTGGTTGAACCCTGCCTCGAACATGTCGCCAAGCTCGGCTACAAACGCGTGATCGTGTTTCCCTATTTCTTGTTCACAGGCATTTTGATCGACCGTATTTATGGCTTTACTGATCAAGTGGCCGCAAAACATCCAGACATCCAATTTGTCAAAGCCGGCTACCTGAACGATCACCCAAAGGTGCTTGAAACCTTCGCTGAGCGTATTTTGGAACAACAAGGTGATGTGCCTGTGCCCAATTGCGGCATCTGTGCCTACCGTACGCAAGTGCTCGCGATTGAAGGCCAAGAAACCACGATCACAGCCGAAGCCCGCGCGGCGTTGAAAGCCGAAGGCAAAGGTCATCCCGCCTTTGGCGATGTGCCGCCACCGACCTGTGTGATGTGCAAATACCGCACACAAATCTTAGGATTCGAATCCGAAGTGGGCTCTGTGCAAGAAAGCCATCACCACCATGTCGAGGGCCAAGGGGCTTCTGCGCCAGGATCCAACGTGTCTGATTGTGCGCTTTGCGATCATTTCTGCACGGGGCTGTGTCGTTTGCAGCAGGCAGATGACGGTCACCATCACCACCACGATCATGACCACAGCCATTCACATGCGCACGGGCATGATCATCACCATCACCATCATGATCACGATCACAGCCACCCCGAGTATCCACATGCCAAACATCCGCACGGTCCGGAAAGCGCGCGCAAATCATGAGCCGCGCTTTATTCGACCTGCATGTGGTTGTGGATTGGTCCTCTGCGGGCGCGCCTAAGACAGGTAAAGACAGCATCTGGATCGCTGTAAAAAGCAATGATGTGACCGAAGTGTCCAACCCAGCAACGCGCAGTGAGGCGATGCAGGCGCTCAACGGTATTTTGGATGCCGCCAATGCCAAGGGGCAGCGTGTGTTCATCGGGTTTGATTTTGCCTTTGGCTATCCCGAAGGTCTGTCCAAAGCGCTGGGCGCACATGCAGATTGGCGCGACGTCTGGGCGACCATTGCCAATGAAATAGAAGACGCCGATGACAACAGTAACAACCGTTTCGATGCAGCTGCACGGCTAAACCAAATGTTTGACGCGGACGGTCCTTTTTGGGGCAACGCCTTGCAGCGCGACATTGACGGCTTGCTACGTACCAAACCCAAGGGCTGGGGGGATACACTGCCTGCCAATCAACGGGCGGCCGAAGCCTGCGTGAACAATGCCCAAGAGGTCTGGAAGCTCAGCGGCGTTGGCTCTGTCGGCGGGCAAGCTTTGACAGGCATCGCACGGCTGGAAAAAATGCGTCAGACTCGCAATGATCTGATGATTTGGCCGTTTCAAAGTTTTGGCGATGGGCGCGGGCATTTGGCTGCCGAGGTTTTCCCGTCCTTGATCGATATTCCAAAAGCTGCCGATCAACCTCATGATAAAACGCAGGTCGAAACACTCGCGCGTGCTTTGCATCAATTGGATCAGGCCGGAACGCTGACCGCTTTGCTACAAGCGCCCAAAGACCGCACCGACATTTTGACCCATGAAGCCAGTATCCTAGGATTGGGGCATAAATCATTGCTGAAAAAGGCGGTGAATGCGCCGATCGCGACCACCCAAATACCGAGATCCATGATGCGCCCTTATGAAAAAGATCCTGCAACCATCTATGCACAGTCCTTTGCCACGGTGCGCTCAGAGGCCAAATTGGATCGGTTCGATGCGGGCATGGAACGTCTTGCCATACGTCTGATCCATGCGTGCGGCATGGTCGAGGTGGCGGATCGTTTGGCCTATTCTAAACACGCTTACATGGCGGGCCACACGGCGCTGGCCAACGGCGCGCCGATCCTATGCGATTGCGAAATGGTTGGCGCGGGCATCATCCGCAGATACCTGCCGAACGACAATAAAGTCATCGTCACGCTCAATGATCCGCGCACGCCAGAACACGCCAAATCCATCGGCAACACGCGGTCAGCGGCAGCTGTTGAATTCTGGGCCGATCACATGGAGGGGGCTGTCGTGGCCATCGGCAATGCGCCGACAGCCTTGTTCCATTTGCTGGAACTCATCGACCAAGGCGCGCCCAAACCTGCGGTGATCCTTGGGTTTCCTGTGGGCTTTGTGGGGGCGGCTGAGTCAAAAGCGGAACTGGCCGCCAATCCGCGCGGCTGTGATTTCGTGGCCTTGCGCGGGCGTCGTGGTGGCTCTGCGATTGCGTCTGCTGCCGTCAACGCTTTGGCTGTCGGCCTGCCGGAGATCGGCGAGTGACGGCTTGGCTCCATATCATCGGGATGGGCGACAATGGGCTTGAAAGCCTGACGCCCGCCACCCGTGCTGTACTGGAAACGGCGGATGTGATCGTCGGTGGCGCACGTCATCATGCGCTAACCTCTGAAGTTAAAGCCGAGCGCATCAATTGGCCCTCGCCCTTCAGTGCTTTGACCGAAACACTTCAGAGTTTGCGCGGCAAACAGGTGACTGTTTTGGCCACGGGCGATCCATTGTGGTACTCTGTTGGACCAATGATCGCCAAACAATTTGCGCCTGAGGACACTCTTTTTCATCCGCAAGTCTCTGCTTTTCAACTCGCTGCCGCGCGGATGCATTGGAGCCTGTCTGGCGTTGAAACACTGACAGTTCACGGTCGCCCCGTTGAGACCATTTTGCCGTTTCTGGCTCCCAATCAAAAGCTGATCTTGCTCACAAGTGGGTCACAGACCCCCGCTGACGTTGCCGCACTTTTGACCGCGCGTGGGTATGGCAATTCACGCATGACAGTGCTCGCCCATATGGGCGGTGCTGATGAGGCGCGTTTCGATGGCACTGCCGCCGGTTGGTCGTATGATGTTCCTGATTTTCACAGCCTTGCGATTGATTGCGTCTTGGATACGGGCAATGCGCCCATGCCGCGTGTGGGGCTGCCCGATGATGTTTTCGTCTCTGACGGCACCATGACCAAACGCGATATACGCGCCGTGACTTTGTCCAAGCTGATGCCGATGCGCGGGGCCTTGCTTTGGGATATCGGCTGTGGCTCTGGATCGGTGGCGATTGAATGGATTCGTGCGGCCCGTGATGCCCGTGCCATCGGTATTGAGCGCCGTGCAGATCGTCGCGCTATGGCATTGGAAAACGCGGTCACTTTGGGTGCGCCTAAATTGCAGGTGTTGGACGGCGAGGTGCCAAATGCGCTAAGCGACCTTGAGGCACCTGACGCGATTTTCATCGGTGGTGGACTGTCCATTGAGACCTTTGATGCGGCGTGGTCCGCACTCAAACCGCACGGGCGTTTGGTCGCCAATGCCGTGACGCTTGAAGGCGAAGCCGTCTTGTTTGAGCTGTTTCATAAGCACGGCGGTGATTTGACACGTATTGCCGTCAGCCGTGCAGAACCTGTTGGTCGTCTCACAGGGTGGCGTGCCGCAATGCCGCTGACGCAATGGAGCATCGTAAAACTATGACAGATGTGAAACACGGCAAAGTCTATGGCATCGGCCTTGGGCCGGGTGACCCTGAACTGATGACGCTCAAAGCCGCGCGTTTGATCCGCGAGGCATCGGTGATCGCCTATCCGACCCTTGCAGGCGGCGCGTCTTTTGCGCGGTCTATCGCCGCGGATTTTATTTCTCCTGACACGCGCGAAATTGTCATGGATGTACCGATGACGATTGAGCGCGGCCCTGCACAAGCCGCCTATGATGTGGGCGCTGCCGAGATCGCGCAAACTTTGGAAGCAGGCCAAGATGTGGTCGTGCTCTGCGAAGGGGACCCGTTTTTCTACGGCTCTTTCATGTATCTTTTTGCCCGCCTAAATGCTGCCTTTGAGGTCGAAGTCGTGCCCGGTGTGACCTCAGTCACGGCCTGTGCGGCTGTCGCAGGATTGCCGCTTGTGGCGCGCAACGAGGTGATGACCGTTTTGCCCGCTCCGCTGGATGATGGGGCGTTGCATGACAAATTGGTGGCGAGTGACACATTGGTGCTGATGAAACTGGGGCGCCACTTTGCCCGCGTGCGTGCGCTCATTGACGCCGCAGGTCTGACCGAGAATTCCGTATATATCGAACGCGCTACGGGCGTGGACGAAGTTGTGAAACCATTGAAAGACGCGCCAGAAAAAGCGCCGTATTTCTCTATGATTTTGATTGTGAAAGGGGCCGATCCGTGGCTGTAAAACCCGTCGTCCTATGTCTGAACCGCTCTGGCGAAGAGGTGGCCCGCAAGGTTGCCAGCTTGCTTGGTGCCGAACTTCATGGCCGTGAGAACCGCACATCTTGTGATGTGACATTCGCAAATGCTTTGGACCATGCGCGTGACTTGTTCGCGGCTGGCGTGCCAATTGTGGGCGTTTGCGCCTCTGGCATTTTGATCCGCGCCGTGGCGCCACTGCTGTCTGATAAACGATCTGAGCCACCTGTTTTGTCGGTCTCTGATGATGGCTCTGTCGTGATCCCCCTTTTGGGCGGTCATCGCGGAGCCAACCGCATGGCGCGCGATATTGCGCAGGGATTGGATGCCAAAGCTGCCGTGACTACGGCTGGCGATATTGCCTTGGGGATTGCGCTCGACGAGCCGCCATTGGGCTATCGCTTGGCCAACCCAGAAGACGCGAAAGACGCAATGGCTTCCTTGCTGTCTGGCGCGGGCGTGAGCCTTTCGGGGGACAACATTTTCGATATCGAAGATGCAGGCGGTTCTGTTGAGCTTTGCGTCACAGACGCGCCAGCTGAGGGCAACAAAGCTAAGCTGGTCTATCATCCACAAAGCTATGCCTTGGGTGTTGGCTGTGCCCGCAACGCGGACCCTGACGAGCTTTGGGATCTGGTGCAAAAAGCGCTTGCTGAAAATGGGATTGCCGCAGGTGCGATTGCTTCTGTAAACACCATCGATCTGAAAGCCGACGAGCCTGCGATGAACCAATTGGCCGCCCGATTGGGCGTGCCTTTACGTCTGTTCACCGCTGCTGAGTTGGAAGAGTTCGCGCCCCAATTGGCCAATCCATCTGATGTTGTTTTTGCCGAAGTTGGCTGCCATGGCGTGTCTGAGGGCGCGGCTTTGGCGGCTGGCGGCGCGCTTGTTGTTGAGAAAGTGAAAACAGCAAATACGACCTGCGCTTTGACACGCTCTGATGCGCCAATTACCGAGTTCAACGGCCGCGCCCGTGGTCGTTTGTCAGTTGTTGGCATCGGGCCGGGGCAGGCCGCTTGGCGCACGCCTGAGGTGTCTAAACTCGTGTCACAGGCCGAAGAGCTTGTGGGTTACGGATTGTACATTGATTTGCTTGGGCCTTTGGCCGCTGGCAAAACGCGGTCTGATTTTCCACTTGGTGGTGAAGAAGATCGTTGTCGTTACGCGCTTGAACAAGCCGCACTTGGCAAAAACGTCGCGCTGGTATGTTCTGGCGATGCGGGCATTTATGCGATGGCTGCACTGGTGTTTGAGCTGTTGGATCGTGGTCCAGATGAGCACGGCGTGTCTGATGCCGCGCACCGTGTCGATGTTGTGTGCTCGCCTGGTGTGTCCGCGTTGCAAGGCGCTGCGGCGCGCGCGGGGGCGCCTTTGGGGCATGATTTCTGCGCGATTTCTTTGTCGGATTTGCTGACGCCGCGTGCAGATATTGTACGTCGTTTGAAGGCTGCCGCAGAGGGTGATTTTGTCATCGCGTTTTACAATCCAGTGTCCATGAAGCGTCGGACATTGTTGGCGGAAGCGCGTGAGATTTTGTTGCAGCACCGCCCTGCGGATACGCCCGTGATGTTGGCGTCGAACCTTGGGCGACCCACGGAAAATGTACGCTATCGTCGTCTTGATGAGCTGGAAGTGGACGAGGTCGACATGCTCACGGTCGTATTGATCGGGTCCAGCAATTCACGTCTGGCACAGCTTGGTGAAGGCCCGCGCATGTACACGCCGCGCGGCTATGCGCGTAAAATTGATGGAGATCTCTCATGACCGTTTACTTTATTGGTGCAGGTCCGGGTGATCCTGAATTGCTGACGAAAAAGGCCGAGCGATTGATCGGCGAATGTCCTGTGTGTTTGTACGCGGGCTCGCTTGTACCAGCTGAGGTGGTCGCAGGCGCGCCCGATGGTGCCTTGGTGATGGACACCGCGCCGATGACCTTGGATGACACGCATGAGCAGATCAAAATTGCGCATGACAAAGGCCAAAATGTGGCGCGTGTGCATAGTGGTGATCCGTCGCTTTATGGTGCAATCGCAGAACAAATTCGCCGTTTGCGATCCGATGGAATTGACTATGAAATTATCCCAGGTGTGCCGGCTTACGCAGCAGCTGCTGCGGCCTTGGGGCAGGAACTTACCATTCCTGAGATCGCGCAGTCTATTGTTTTGACACGCGTTTCTATGAAATCCACGTCAATGCCTGCAGGTGAGACGCTTGAGAATTTTGCCAAGACGGGTGCGACTTTGGCGATCCATTTGGGTGTGCGGAACCTGCGTGAAATTGAACGGCAACTTGCGCCCTATTATGGTGTGGATTGCCCTGTTGCGGTGGTCTACCGTGTCGGGTGGCCAGACCAAATGCTGATCCGTGGCACTTTGAGTGATATTCGCGAAAAAGTGCGGGCAGAAAAGATCACACGCACGGCTTTGATCTTGGTTGGGCCAGCGTTGGGAGAGGTCGCGGACTTCAAAGATTCAGCGCTTTATGACCCAGATATGCCACATGTGTTGCGTCCCAAGGTGCGGCAATAGGGTGACTCTGGCGGGGCATGTCTTGTGTTTTACATAAGCTTGCCTTGACCGAATCTGTCTAAGGGTCATTCTTAAGTCATACCGAAGACTTAGCCCGATGGAGGCAGTATGTCCGAATATGCGTCAGAATTTTTGCCCAAAGAAGTGCGTGAAGGCTTGGAGCTTGCACGCAAGCGCGATCTAAAACGTCGCTCTCGTTTGCGCGTGCGAACGAATGATGGCGCATTTCCAATTTTGCGACTTTGGGACGAAGGTTTTGAGGTTGAGCGGGACAATGCGGAACATATGCGTGGTCTGGTCGACATTTACGACGGTGCACGCCACCTGTATCAGGCGCTGATCGTGGCGTCTCAGGATGACGGTTTCAAAATGAGTTTTGATTTCAAACGCTCAACACCTGCTGCTGATCGTCCCCCGCTGGATTACGATCAACCAGATGATGCACCGGTGGCTTTGTTGCCGCGCCACTAAGTGGCACGGCAACTTCCATGATTACTGCAAATCGCTAAACGCAAGTGCCAGTCGCTCGGTCGCTTCGATCACGACACTGCGTTGTGTCCCGAGATTGAAGCGCAGCCCCAATGCGCCGCCTGTTCCAAATGGGGTGCCAGGGCTGGGTGCGATCTTTGCTGTTTCTGTGACGCGCCGCCAAATTTCGGACGTCTCCATACCTGTGTTTGAAAAATCGACCCATGCCAAATATGTGCCCTCGAGGTGGAAAGCGGTAAGTCCTTTTATATCGTTCACGGCATCGGTAAATGCTTTGGCATTTTCCCAAAGGTATGCATTCAACGCATCGACCCACGCAGCGCCCTGAGGGGAATAGGCGGCGCGTGTCAGCACAACACCGAACAAATTCGGTGCGAGGTCGGCGTTGCGCACGGTTGTTTGAAACTCTTTTCGCAGCGTGTCGTCTGGAATGATGACGCAGCCAAGTCGGGTGCCAGCGATGGAAAACGTCTTGGATGCGGAGGTCATAATAATCATACGATCAAGGGCCTCTGGCGCGACAACCGCCGTGGGATGGTGTGCAAAGCCTGGCATGATCAAGTCGTGATGGACTTCGTCGGACACCAACAGCAAATCGTGACGTGCGCAGAATGCAACGATCGATTGAAGTTCCTCGCGCGTCCAAACACGGCCACCGGGGTTGTGCGGCGAGCACAACAAGAACATGCGCTCGTTGCCTGTCAGACAAGCTTCCCAAGCATCGATGTCGAGCGCGAAATGACCGTTTGTCACAGCGAGCGGCAGCTGCGTCGGCGTACGGCCGTTCTTGAGCACTTTGAGCGAAAACTCGTGATATACGGGTGTCATAAAGGCCACGCCTTCGCCGGGTGCGGTCCACGTTTGAATTGCAAACGCGATCGCATTCCCAAGGCTCGCGGTTGGTGTGATCCAATTTGTCTCGATACCCCAATTGTGACGGGTTTTCATCCACCATTGGATTGCGTCTCGAAAGCTGTCCAAATGCGCAAAATAGCCAAGATCACCAGCATTCGCGACATCGCGTATGGCGTCCGTAAGAAAATCAGGCGCTTTGAAGTCCATGTCCGCCACCCACATTGGGAGCATGTCAGGGTCGGGCTTGATGCCGAGAGCTTCTTCGACAAGCGTCCACTTCGAAGAACGTGTGGCAACGCGATCGAAGCTTTGGTTGAAATCTTGGGTGAAAGTCATGGAATATCCTTTTAAGTCGCTTGCAACCTAGACCAACTCGATGACCGAGAAAAACCACAAATATTGATAGGGCACTGTGCAAAGTGTGATTGAGCGATATTGCACCAAGGCGCTTGTTTGACTACATGCAAAGCATGACAGTTAAACCGATCTTGATCCACCCCGACCCGCGCCTGAAAAAAGCATGCGCGCCCATCACTGTGTTTGATAAAAATCTCGCACAGCTGGCGGACGATATGCTTGAAACTATGTATGACGCGCCAGGCGTCGGACTTGCCGCACCGCAAGTTGGCGTCTTGACCCGCATGTTCGTTATGGACTGCGTGAAAGAAGAGGGCGGCACGCCTGAGCCAATGGCTTTGATCAACCCCAAAGTGGTGTGGGAAAGCGAAGAGCGCAACGTCTATGAAGAGGGGTGTTTGTCTATCCCCGGACAATATGCAGATGTCGAACGTCCCAAAATGGTGCGTGTGACGTGGCAAGATGTGAATGGCGTCGCGCAAGAGCAAGAATTCGACGAGCTGTGGGCCACATGCGCCCAGCACGAGATTGACCATCTCGACGGCACTTTGTTCATTGATCATCTCAAACCAATGAAGCGTCAGATGATCACGCGCAAAATGCAAAAATACAAACGTGAATTGGCGCGCGAATAACCTTCGCGCCGCACTTTCAGGGTCGTGGGTGTGCAGCCGCTGGCGACAAAACCGCAGTTTGATTTGATTGGTACCCCATGACCCAACGCCCCTTTGTTCACTATCCCGATAAGCGCCTCAAAACGGTGTGTACCCCTGTTGACGCGATCACCGATGAAACGCGCGGCATTTGGGCCGATATGGTCGAGACCATGGACGCGATGCCCGGATATGGTTTGGCGGCACCCCAGATCGGCATCTTGCAACGTCTCGCTGTGGTGGATTGTTCCCAAGAACGCGGCAAGGCTGTTTTGATGGCCAACCCCGAAATTCTGCACGCCTCAGCGCAACCACGCGAACATGAGGAAGCCTCTCCAAATCTACCCGGTATGTCGGCTGTGATCTCGCGCCCGCGGGCTGTGACTGTGCGGTTCCTCAATGCGCAGGGCGAGATGGAAGACCGCGATTTCGTCAACCTTTGGGCCACGTCCGTTCAGCACCAAATCGACCATTTGAATGGTAAGATGTACTTTGACAATTTGAAGCCTGTGAAGCGTCAGATGTTCTTGAAAAAGGCCAAAAAAGCAGGAGCGATGAAATGAAAATTGTTTTCATGGGATCCCCTGAGTTTTCGGTGCCTGTGCTGAATGAATTGATCGCTGCAGGCCACGAGATTGCATGTGTGTATTGCCAGCCCCCGCGACCTGCGGGACGTGGCAAAAAGGACCGCCCAACACCTGTTCAGGCGCGTGCCGAAGAATTGGGTTTGCTGGTGCGCCATCCGCTGAATTTCAAAGATCCTGCCGATGTCGCTGATTTTGCGACTCTTGATGCAGACGTTGCCGTGGTCGTGGCCTATGGTTTGCTCTTGCCACAAGCGTTGCTGGACGCGCCGAAACGTGGATGTTTGAACATCCATGCATCGCTTTTGCCACGTTGGCGGGGTGCCGCGCCGATCCATCGCGCGATTTTGGAAGGCGATGACGAAACCGGCGTGTGTATCATGCAGATGGAAGCGGGCTTGGACACTGGTCCAGTCTTGTTGCGCCTAGAGACTGACATCGACTCCGCTGACACAACCGCGACTTTGCATGACCGCCTGTCCGAAATTGGTGCTGCAGCTATTGTCGATGCGCTCTTCGCGCTCGATACTTTGACGCCAGAGCCGCAACCTGAAGACGGCGTGACCTATGCCAAAAAGATCGACAAAGCCGAGGCCAAAATCGACTGGTCGCAATCTGCTCAAATCGTAGACCGCCAAATTCGCGGCCTATCACCCTTTCCGGGGGCTTGGGCCACATACAATGGCGAGCGGATCAAGTTCCACATGTCAAAGCTCAGTCCCTTGTCTGGACAGGCGGGCGAGGTCGTTGGCGACTTCACCATTGCTTGCGGGGAGGGCGCTGTCGAAATTCTCACTGCGCAGCGCACCGGAAAACGTGCTATGCCTGTTGCAGAGATCCTAAAAGGGTTGGATTTGCCCAAGGGCAGCAAGTTTGAGTGAGGTCTAGATATGTTTCCAGTTCTAATCGGCACCGTGGTGATCGCGGGGGTTGTTGGGTACATCTCTGAAAAGACGGGCTTCACGCGGAATGGGTATCTGCAGTCGATCATCATCTGTATTGGCGGCGCATTTTTAGCCTACTTCATTAAACTGATGTTCGGGATCGGCCTGCGTCCTGCGGGCTTGAACGCGATTGCGTCATCGCTTGGCGCCTTAATTATCGTGCCAACCCATTGGCGCAAAAGAAGGTAGAACACGATTATGCCTATTCTCATGCTTATCATTATTGGTGCAGCGGCTGGATTTCTGGCGACGCGCGTTATGAAAGTCGACACAGGTGTCTTGATGACCGTGGCCATCGGCATTGCGGGCGCTTTGATTGGCGGGCTTCTTTTGCGCGCGCTGAGCGTCTTGGCTGGGTCTTTGGGCGGTTTTGTTGGTGCCGTTCTAGGCGCGCTTTTGCTGATCTGGATTTGGAAAAAACTGAAAGAGAACAGCTAGATGTTTGGACTCTTGGCAATTCCAGGGATGGCCTTACGTTTACTGATCGGGTTGTGCGTTTGGCTGATGTTCCGACCCGGCGGGTGGTTTGTTGTGTGCTGCATTGGTATTGCGGCCACTTGGTATTTGTGACGCTTGATGTGCGGCGTTAGCTGCGCGGTGGGCGCGATTTATAGCCCGGCAACGTCCAGCCAAAAATGATGCTGCCTGCGCGCAATGCGAAGGTCAAAATGCCAGTCGCCAAATAGGTATACGCCACTGGCAGCTCAAACGCGCCGCCTGCAACCATTGCCAACGACCCTGCAAAAGCCGCTGTGGCGTAGAGCTCACCTTGTTTCAAGATCAACGGCACCTCGTTGCAGACCACATCACGCATCAACCCGCCAAAACTGCCAGTGGCCACGCCCATAAGCACAATGATCACTGGCGCGTGCCCCAATGAAAGTGCAACGCCCGAGCCCGCAGCAACCGCAACGCCAAGCGCAATTGCATCCGCCCAGACGATGGCTTTGAGACGGCTTTCCAGACGGTGTGCCGTGAAAAAGACCACGACAGATGTGGCAACCGCGACCAAAATATAGGTGGGTTCCGCGATCCAAAATACCGTGTCGCGATTCAGCAAGACGTCACGGATGGTACCGCCGCCCACCGCTGTGAGGCAGGCGATAAAGGCAAACCCGACAATATCAAGCTGTTGGCGCGACGCAACAAGCGCGCCCGACAGCGCGAAGACCAAAACCGAGGCATAGTCTAAAAGCGCGAGCAAGCTCATGCGCGTGCCGTTTTGAAGGGCGCCATGCCAGCGCGCGCCAGTTCATCGGCATGTTCATTTTCCGCGTGGCCTGCGTGACCTTTGATCCATTTCCACGTCACGTGATGTGTGGCTTGGGCAGCATCGATACGCTGCCACAGATCCACGTTTTTCACGGGTTTTTTGTTCGAAGTTTTCCAGCCATTGCGCTTCCAACCGTGGATCCAACCGGTCACACCGTTTTTGACATAGGCACTATCGGTTGTGATGGTGATGTCTGTTGGGCGCGTCAGTGTTTCTAGGGCGTTGATCGCCGCCAAAAGTTCCATCCGATTGTTGGTGGT
>NZ_JBDMZG010000125.1:0-13348 GCF_039769035.1 Pacificibacter sp. | reverse complement strand
GTGTCGCGCGCAATTCGTGGTCGAACGCATTGGCCTGTTGCGTCGGCTCCGCCGTGGGCCGGGCCGGAACGCTATTTCAATGCTCCAGCGAGGAAGCCGAGGAGCTCGAGATCGGCATGGCTGGGTTCACCTCCTATGCCGAGACGGTTTCGGTCTACGGCACCGAAAGCGCGTTTATCGACGGTGACGACACACCCTGGTCCAAGGCCTGGCTGGCGGCTGCCTATGCCTCGCGCGGGATCAAGATGCGCTGCACGTCAGGCGCGGCCGCCGAATTGCTGATGGGATTTCACGAATCGAAATCGCTGCTTTATCTCGAAGCGCGCTGCCTGTGCCTGCAACGCGGCATGGGATCGCAGGGCACGCAAAACGGCGGGATCGACGGCGCGCCGCTGGCTGCATCGATGCCCGGCGGCGTGCGCGAGATCATGGCCGAGAACCTCATCGCGGTCTGGCTCGATCTGGAATGTGCCTCAGGCAATGATGCGCGCCATTCGGAATCGGATATGCGCGTGGCGGCCAAGGTGCTGCCCTACTTGATTGGCGGCTCCGACCTGATTTGCTCGGGCTTCGGCTCGATCTTGAAGTATGACAACTCGTTCAATCCCTCGTCGTTCAACGGCGAAGAGCTTGAGGAATTCCTTGTCCTGCAACGGGATTTCGAAGCCGATGGCGGGCTGACCTCGGTTGAGGATGCCCGCGCGCTCGACCTGCGCCGCCGCGCCATCGATGCGCTTTCGCATGTGCTCAAGGATCTAGGGCTGGCCGAGGCGACAGAGGTGATGAAACGCTCGGTCGCCGTGGCCTCGGGGTCTAATGAAACCGACACGTTTGCAACCCGCGACGTGGGGCTGATCAGCAACAAGATCAGCGCAGACGGGGTTACGGTTCTCGATGTCATCCGGTCGCTGCATCGCGGCGGGTTCCGGGCCGAGGCGGAAAACCTGCTCTTTCTGGTCAAGCTGCGGGTGTCTGGTGACTATCTTCAAACCTCCGCCGTGGTGCGTGATGGCTGTGTGATCAGCGCAATCAACGATCCCAATGACTATAGCGGCCCCGGCACGGGTTATCGGCTGTCCGAAGCGCGCCGCAAAGAACTCGCTGCCATCCGTGACGTTCTTGATCGCGACGAGGTTTTGCGTGCCGAAGCGGCGAGTGAGATGGGTGAAGCCAAAGCAATCCGCTATCAGACCATGGGCACAGCCGATCTCGGTACTGAGCGCAAGGAAATCGTTGTCGGTGTCAGCCCCGGCTTTGGTTCAAAGATCTTCCGAACCTTGGCGAGCCATCGACTGAGCGCCGTGCTGCGCGCCCTGCAAGCCGGGATCGAGCGCGGCGGCGGCACCCTGCGCCTTGTCCGCTTCTGGCACACGGCGGACACGTCCTTTCTGGGCCTGAGCGCGGCGCGGCTGTCCGGGTCGGGCTTGGGCATTGGCCTCCAGTCGAAAGGCACCGCGGTCATTCACCAGAAAGACCGGCTGCCCCATAACAATCTCGAGCTGTTCTCAAACGCCCCGGTCACCACGCTTGAGCACTATGAAAACATGGGATTCAACGCGACGGTCTATTCCAGGGGCAAGCTGCCAGAACCCGTTGTCGTGCCAACCAATGGCGAAGCTCTGGGCGCGCGATTCCATGCCCGCGTGGCGCTGATCTATGCGATCGAAACAGACATGACGGAAGACGGTGCTACGCCCGAGGACCTGACAATAACGTTTCTGGAGGACAGCTGATGGCTGACACACCGCTCACCGCCAGCGATTACCCCATCGCCGAAACCCAGCCTGATGAGGTGATAGGAAATCGCGGCAAGGCTCTATCTTCGCTGACAATGGAGGCCGTGCTAAGCGGCGACATCAGTATGGAAGACTTACGTATCACACCTCGGGCCTTGGAACAGCAGGCCCAGATTTCCGAGTCAGTAGGCCGCTCCACGCTCGCCAGAAACTTTGAGCGCGCAGCAGAGATGGCACAGATTCCACAGGACGAAGTCATGGCTATTTACGAGTTGCTACGCCCCGGCCGGGCCGCTTCAAAAGACAGCCTTCTAGATGTGGCGCAAAAGTTGAGAGACGAACTGAATGCGCCCCTGTTGGCGGATTTTATTGCGGAAGCCTCGCGTTTCTACGAAATGAGAGGTCTTTTCCAAAAGCGTTATTAAGGTGCTGTCAGACAAATGAGAACTCGCATCGGATTGCTGTCGCAGCCTGAATCTATGCGCTCAATAGTTGACGCCATTCAGCCAGAGCAGCGGCACGGTTAAGCTTGAAATTGGTGCGTGAATAGAAATGTACAGCCGAATGAATTTACAACGCTAACACTAAAGGCCCGTGGTCCGAGACGCGGGGCCCTATGATTGGGGGGGCCACTGGCGCCGATTGCAGCTGAACCGTAACGATTTGGTACAGTAACCCCTGCCGGTGATCCGTGCTCCTCGGTCCTTGGATCGTGGTACCGCTGGGTGTACCAAAACAAGGCACTTGCGTTGTGCTCGTGGATTGCTAACATGCTGTTATTGCAATGATTGCACTCGGACCAAGGTCTTTGGTAAGGCATCGAACCCCTCTTCTGGGCACCATTTTACCAAGATCCGTGGACCAAGTACCTGATTTGCAAGGAACACGGACCGTGGCCCACGGATTTTGCTGCAAGACACTGCAACAATAGGGCTCTGCCTCTTAGCTCAGTAGCTCCTCGTCAAATCCCATGTCTGACAGTAACTCTGGTCCACTTTCGGTGATCAGTATTTGCTGTTCCAACTTGACGCCTTCTGGGTCACCGGGGGCTCCGGCATAACTTTCGACGCAGATGACCATGCCCGGCTCAAGAATGCCGTCATGCCCCTTTGCACGTATTTTGTCAGAGTGGATCAGCAATGGGAACTCGTTGCACAATCCGCTGCCGTGCGCGATGGCGGGTTGTTCGAACGCCTTGTATTTTTCGGGCATCCGGTAGGCCAGATCAGCCAGTTCAAAAAAACTGCGTCCGGGCATGAAAAGCTGCCAATTTTGCAACACTTGCTCGTGCGCTAATGCGTACAGGCGGCGTTGCTCGCCCCGGGGTTTCTTGTCGCCCACCGTCCAGCTGCGGGATAAATCCGCGCCATAGCCGTGCGGCCCGATAAGATCGGTATCAACACAGATCATGTCGCCTTCTTCGACAACACGTTCGCTGGCCTCTTGATACCACGGGTTGGTGCGCGGCCCAGAATTCAGCAGCCGCGTCTCGATCCATTCGCCGCCAAGTTCGATGTTGGTTTGGTGCAGGATCGACCAGATGGCGTTTTCTGTCATGCCCGGTTTCGTCGCCGCAATCATCCGGCGCACACCCTCCTGACAAACATCAATGGATTGGCGCACCGCGTCGATTTCTTGGGGTGTTTTGATCAGCCGTGCCATATGTGCAACCTCAAAGCCGTCGACAATTTCAATGTTGGCTGCTTCCAAAAGATGGGTCCCAGTCGGGTCCATCTTGTCGATTGCCAACCTGCGGTTGCCGCCACCATGGGTCTTCATCAAATCCACGATCTCGGCGCACCAAGATTGCGCGAATTCCATCAGGCGCGGTCCGGCAGCAAAGTGATACCATGCCTGCGCAATGCGTACCTCGTCCACCGCCGCACGGCCATCGGCCATGAATTCGCAACCGCTGAATTCAAACAGTATCACTGGACCTTCGACGGCCACGAAAGCATAGCGGCAGGGGTTATGCAGGGAATAGACCTGCATGTTTGTGGTGCCGGTGGCATATCGGATGTTAACGGGATCATAAAACAGCCCCGCCGCGCAATCGTACTCCAGCAACTTTGCTTTCAACCGCGCGACGCGCCCCAGATCAAGCCTACGGTGCCAATCGGCGTCTTGCCCCAACATATCGGCTTGGGGCACCGGCTCGCGTTCAAAACCCCCCATCAGTCTGCCAATCCGTCAGTCTGGCGCGCGTGTTCGGCATCAATATGTTCCTGCATAACGCGTCCGTAGACCTTCATAGTGCTCGCGATGCTGCCAATGAAACCAGGCTGTCGAGCATATCCGAAAATTACGGTGTGACGCGCGCCCTTTTCAATCTGGTTCACCCGGTGCAACGAATAACGCCCTTTGAAGAGTTGCAGATCACCAACTTGAAGGTCGAGGTTTTTGACCAGATCAGGCTTGCCGTCCAACACACCCTTCACGTCCTCAAAATTTTCATTTCCGGGCGCGCGAATACCCGGGCAATACTCAAACATCCCACCCTCGTCTGCGCGGCGTGTCATCAGACTAACGATGAATTCATTGGCATCAAAATGCCATCCCAGCACGTTTCCTTCATCCATCGAATTGATGATCAACCCGCGCATCGGATCGGCGAACTGATAGATTTCTTCCGCTGACAGGCAAGCGGCAATGAATGCAATCAGATAGGGGTTGCCATAGATTTGTTGGATCAAGCCATCCGTCGGGATCAGGTCACGTGTCACGCTGCCACTGGTGGTGCGGTGGGCACGGCGTCGTGGGTGATCTGTCGGAAAGCTATCATCAGGACCGGAACCATAAGGGGTATATTCCTCACTGCTGTGCAGGGCGAGCGGTGAAAGGGCGGTGGTCTCAAACGCGAGTGCGGCATGCGCTTCTGGCCGGATGAACCCGGACAGCCGCGCACAGCCGTCCTTTTCCAGCCCCGCACGTGCCTGTGTGATCTCCTGTTGCAACGCGTCAGAGTCGGGCTGATCCAGCGGATACCGATCTGTGTCGATGATGCTCATGCCATCGCGTGGCATCGTTTCGTTTGCTGCATCTCGGGTGGTGTCCAAGGTCATGTCGTTTTCTCCTTTGCAAAATGTGTGTTGCTTCAGAGAACGTAACGCTTGACTATTGCTTCAAACAATTTCCAAATACTCAGCGAAAACTTGAAAAGGATTCAATTATATCGCGCTACCTCTCTCTGCGACATTTTGAGATGCTCGTCTCAGTCGCGCGCTGTGCATCAATGGCCGATGCTGCGCGGTCGCTGCTCATTACACCGTCTGCATTGACTCACCGCATTCGCGAGGCGGAAAGACGGTTGGGTATGCAGCTATATGAAAAGCAAGGGCGCAACCTGCGTCCAACTTTGGCGGGACGCATTCTGACCCAGACCGCAGAGCGTATTTTAGAGGACATCCAGCAATCTGAGCGTGTCGCGATTTCTTCTGCCGAAGGTGTTCGCCATGTGGTCCGGCTGTCGGTCGCGGTCTATGCTGCTTTCCACTGGTTGCCAAATTTCCTACCGTGGTTTCGCGATACACATCCAGGCATCGAGATTGAGATAGAAACGCAGGGCGCTCAAAGCCCGTTTGATGCGCTCACCAAGGGGCGGATCGATCTGGTGATCTCGCCTGACTCAGTATTGCCGGGACAGTTGGATGCGGTTGACCTCTTCGAAGATGAACTGGTTGCAGTTGTGCCGTTAGGCCATGCGCTCGCAAAAAGGAAATATGTCAATGGCAACGACTTTCTGAACGATCCGTTTTTGACATACTCACTTGTACGACAGCCCGGTTACGAGACCGATCGCATCTGGACACCGGAAAATGTGCTGCCTCCACGCGAAGAAAACATTGGCTCTGTTGAAGCAATCTGCGAGCTTGTGAAAGCGGGCTTTGGTATCTCCATCTTGAGCCATTGGGCTATCCATCCGCAGTTTCAATCAGGCAAGCTGGTTCCAGTTCGCGCCACGCCAGACGGGTTAGGGATCACTTGGCGTGCCATAACTAAATCAGGTTTAGGAAGCGATGCGCCGAAAGCCATTTTGTCCAAAGCCTTAGCGGACTGGTTTCACAACAACCCGCCCTACGGCATTCGTGCCTAGGCCGTGAACCCAAGGAGTTTAGACTGTGTAAGTGGAAACCTGCATGAGACTGACAAATCAGCCTCGTGATGTTTGCGACTGACACACCACGGCGTCTTTCGGCCCTTAGCGGCCCTTGGTGGGCCGCGCAGCTAAGGTCGGGTCTGAGCCCAAGGTTACCGATGCTGCAAGGTGCGCTTACGTCCGCTTTGAGAGCGGAACGTAAGGCGCAGGCCTTGCTGATTGGGTCGCAAAACTGGCGTAGGTTGCGCACGGTATTTGTGCATGCAAACCCCATTTGGACAAGCATCAGAATACAGTTTGACGCCGCTAGCTTGGCTCACTCCTATTTCACCACATCAATCTTGCTACGGTTAAGTGAAATCGCGATGGCTGCGATCAGCAACAGGCCCAAGGCAACCTGACTCCAGGATGGTGGCACACCGGCGATTGTTAGTCCGTTTCGAACAATCGTAAGAGTCAGCGCACCGATAATTGTCTTGATGACGCTACCGTACCCGCCGGTAAGGGGCGTCCCTCCAAGTGCGACTGCGGCGATGGCGTCGAGCTCCATCATCATTCCCGCCTGCGGTGTGGCCGCTCCGGCGCGGGCCAGGTTGATGCAGGCCGCGAGGCCCACCATCAACCCGGCGGCTGCAAACACTTTAATTTTGAAGGTCGTGACATTGATCCCCACGAGGCGCAGCACTTTCTCGTTGCCGCCGACGGCGCGCAATTGCTGACCAAACACGGTTTTCTCGTAGAACGCCCACATAAGAAGCGAAACGATTGCCGCAAGGATGAAGATTGCCGGGAACTTACCCATCGAAAGCAGCCAAGGTGCCGCCACCGAAGAAATATTGCCCCCGGAAGCCCCGCTATCCGACGTGATATAGATCGATGTCCCATCAGACATGATGATGACCAGCGCGCGGACGATGATGAGCATGGCCAGCGTCGTGACAAAGGACGGGATCTTGAGAAGCGAGATGATACAGCCGTTGACCATGCCGACAAACCCGCCGGCAAGGACACCGAGGATTAGGCCGGCATCACCAAACCAAAGCATCCCAAGAGCCCCTAAGAAGGCCGAAAAGGCCAAGCTTGAGCCGATGGAGATATCAATCGACCCGGTCGTGACAATCATCAATTGCGCAAAGGCAAGCAGCAACAAAACCGGTGTTTGCTGGGCAATGAATGTCCAGTTACGTACGGACATAAAACGGTCGCCCGAGATGGCCCAAAACATCAAGATCACCAATGCGATGGCGATGAAGGGCACATAGTCTCGCAGTTTCTCAACCCTCTCAGGATGCATGAATGGTTTGGCTGTTGTTGTGGTATCTGACATGGTGTTTCTCCTCATTCGCCCAGTGTGATGGCTTTGACGAGCCGGTCTGAAGTGATTTCGTCACGTTTGAATTCACGCGATGTGACGCCGTGGTGGGTGACAATGATCCGATCGGCTAAGCGCCGCACTTGATCAAGGTTGTGACTGATCAGAATAAATGATGTGCCGTGTTGATCGCGGACATCCTCGATCAATCGCTCCACTTCGCCGGTTTCATTGGGGCCCAAGGCCGCGGTTGGTTCATCAAGAATGACAATGTCGCTGCCCCAGGCGATGGCGCGGCCGATGGCGATGCTTTGCTGCTGCCCACCCGACATCGATGAAATCGGCTGAGACAGGTCTTGAACTGTTGTGACGTTGAGTTGCTTCAGTACCTCGCGCGTCTTCGCACGCATCTTTTTTTCGTCAACGAACAGCCCCCACTTTCGGGGAATACGGCCAAGAAACAGATTGTAGGGGGCAGTCATATTGGGAACCAGCGCAAGGTCCTGATAGACGACTTCGATCCCGCTGGCCTGCATATGAGACACGCTATGATCTGCTCGTGAAACCTCGACCCCTTTGATGCAGATGCGTCCGCTATCTGGCACGTGGGCACCGGACACAATCTTGGCCAGAGTCGACTTGCCGGCTCCGTTTCCGCCGACAATCGCAACAACCTCGCCGCGTTTAAGGTCAAATGACCCATCCCGCATGGCCTGCACACCACCAAAGGATTTCGTCACGTGTTCCACCGTCAAAAGTGGTGCTGTGTCTGATCCATCCATTTCCATTCTCCCTGTCACCCAGTATCGCTGGTGACTTTGTCCTGAGTTTCTCGCGCCGGCCCCAAATAGGCCTGTGAAAACACGTCAAGAAACGTGCCTTTGAGCACGGTGTCTTCGGTCAAACCGCTGAGTTCGATGTCGACCGAGCGGTACACGCTCGGAAGGACCGCCCTTTCCACTTGGCGTTTGATTGCGTTCAAAAACGGCTCACCCAGCAAGGCATATTCGTCGCCAATGACGATTAGATCCGGGTTCGCGAAATTGATGCAGTTGGTGATGCCCTGAGCCAGATAGCGCGCGACCTTGTTTACTTCTTCGGTCGCAACCGGGTCGTGATCTGCATAGGCATCCACCACGTCCGAGAATGTGGCATCTTTGGTCAGGCGAGCCGTCGCCCGTTCGTGAATGGCTCGCAGAAGTGCAATTCGAGAGGCAAATATTTCAAGACAACCGGTATTTCCACATTTGCATTGTGGGCCATCAACCTTGATTGACATATGGCCCATTTCGCCCGCCAGACCGAGCGCTCCTCGGTAAACTTCACCGCCGACAACAAGGGCCGAGCCGATGCCCTGACCGGCAGAGACATAGAGCAGGACTTTCGCCCCGCTGGTACGCGCGGTGTGCCGCCATTCGGTGAGTGCTGCAGCCTTTGCGTCGTGGGTGGAATGCAATGGTATGTTAGGGAAACGCGACCGAAGCTCTGGAATCAGATCAAAACCTTGCCACTCGGGGCTTTCGGTAATCAGAATGACACGTTCATCGCGCTCAAGAAATGGTCCGGGTACCGCGATACCGATACCATCAATCTGCTTGAAACCTGAGATCCGCCGCTCCATCGTCTGCGCAATATCGGAGAATGTCGCGGCAGCGGGTTGCCCCCTTGGAATCGGAAATTCTTCCGGCTCGACGGGTTCTCCACGCAGATTAAAGCCGGCGATTGAGAAGCTGCGTCTTTGCAGTCGCAAGCACAGGATATGCCGCCCGCTTGCGGAAAAATCGAGATTGATCGACCGCCTGCCGCGCCCCCCTTTGACAAGGCCCACCTCTTCTACAATTCCGTCGTCCACTAGAGGGCCAATGGCGCGTGTAACTGTCGCTTGGTCAAGTCCTGACATCACGCTGATGTCCTTGCGCGAACATGTCCCGAGGTCGTGAAGTGCTTTCAGTATGACCTGTCGATTGTGGCCCTGTACGCCTTCAATCGACAATCCTTTTTGTGTCGCCCTCATTGTCCGCACCCTCCAAGTAGCTGATATTTCCAGCATACTGCGAGTTGCTTGCAAGTTACAATGAATTGATGGCCGGGATCAGTCATCTGCGCGCTCGTAGAACAGAATGTCTTCGACCTGTCGTTCGTTTCTGATGGTCTGGGCGTTTGGCATATCAGTGCGATCGATCTTTTCAAGCGCCTCACTTTGCGACCGCCCGCTTTTCTGGTGCCGGTTTAAAAGTCTTTGGCGAAGGACCTCATCCGGTGCGTCGACAAAGATGCGCAGGTCAAGCGCGTCGCCTGCCGCGCGCCAGGGCTCTGCTTGCGAAAGCACGTAATTTCCTTCGGTGACATATGCGATCTCAGTCCCGGAAATGCTGGTACCTTCGGGAATGGGATCATGCCTTTGGCGGGAATAAACCGGCCACCAGAAGGGAGTTCTGTCCTTCAAGCGCTGGACAGCTGCGACAAAGGCGTCTGCATCAAACGTTTCGATGCGACCCTTCGCGTCGCGCAGGCCCTGCGCTTCCAGTTGTGCATTGGTCAGGTGAAATCCGTCCATGGGACAGAAGCATGCTTTTGTCCCGACGGCGTTCAGATCGGTAATAAGCCGTTCTGCCAGTGTGGATTTACCTGTCGCAGGTGGTCCCGCGATACCGATCAGAAAAGGCGGGTCCGCGCTTTCGATCCGAGCGGAAATAATCTGCATCAAGGCCGCGTATGTGCGAATGGACTCAGACACGCATCCAGCTCCGAGTGCCGGTAAATTCGCAGGACTTCGCGGCGATCCGGTTGGCGCTGTTCAAGGCCTCAACAAATTTGCCAGTTTGGGCATAGGCATGGCAAAATGCGCCGTGGAAGATGTCACCAGCGCCAAGCGTATCGACCGCGGCAACCGAAACTGCCGGAATTTCACCCGATGAGCCGCCATCATGCCAAATCACGCCATTTGTCCCGCGTGTAATGGCCCATCGCGATAGCCCGAGATCGTTACACATCTCGGCGAATGCATGGGGTCCTTCGGGAAGGAATACTTCCGAGACGACAGGCACATCGGCAAGCCGAAGAAAATCGGGCGACCATTCTTTCCAGCTTCCCCCATCTAGAATTACCGGACCGTCAAAGGCTCGGATGTCGTCAAAATTCTGTTCGACGAAGGGGTGCTCATATTGATCCAGCTGGATCAGGTTGTAATCACTTGCGAACAGATCACGTCCATCTTTTAAGCGGCTGCAGTCATCCTGCGCACCGTTGACGATCATTCGCGCACCGAGGCTGCGTGTCGAAACAACCGTCGATAGTGGGATATGATAGCTGGGATCATCGCAAATGTCGCGCAGATCGATGCCGTATTTTTTCAAGTCATCGGTCAAAAAGTCCCGAACAAGCCCCTCTGCACCCATAGAAGTTGCCAAGGTCGCATCGCCACCCAGATGCGAGAACACAATAGCGGCGTTCAGCGATGATCCACCCGGTATCAGATCATTTGCCAGCGCCTTGGTCTTCCCGTCCGGGCCGGGAAAATCCTCGACCAGCGCGATGACGTCCAGCACGGACCGACCTATGAAAAGCGCGCGGGTCAAGCCGCGGCAACACGTGGATCAAGCGCGCCCTCTGCATAACGCTTTGCCATGTCGGCCACTGTAATTGGCTTGATTTTGTGCGCTTGTCCGGCGGTTCCAAAACGCTCAAACCGATCACGGACCAGAGTTTCAAGTTCCTCCATCGCTGCCAGAATGAACGCGCGCGGATCAAAGGACTGCGGGTTTTCCTGCGCAAACTGGCGCATTGCCCCCGACATCGCCATCCGACAATCAGTGTCGATATTGACCTTGCGAACGCCATGGCGAATGCCGCGTTCGATTTCTTCAACTGGCACGCCCCATGTTTGTGGCATCTCGCCACCATGGGCATTGATCACGTCCTGCAAGTATTGCGGTACAGAACTGGAACCATGCATCACCAGATGCGTTTCGGGCAGGCGTTTGTGGATCGCCTCGATTTGGGCCATCGACAAGATGTCGCCATCGGGTGCACGGGTGAACTTATAAGCTCCGTGAGACGTCCCACATGCAATCGCCAACGCGTCAACTTTGGTCGCCTTAACAAACGCAGCGGCCTCGTCTGGATCGGTCAAAAGCTGATCGCGGTCCATTTTGCCTTCTGCACCTGATCCGTCTTCTTGGCCGGCTTCGCCTGTCTCCAGAGAGCCGAGCACGCCTAGCTCTCCCTCAATCGACGCGCCTATCCAGTGGGCGATCTGCGCCACGCGTCCCGTTATATCCGCGTTATGCGCATAGTTCGCAGGTGTCTTGCCGTCCTCCATCAGAGAACCATCCATCATCGCCGAGGTGAATCCCGCACCAATAGCACTCACACAGGCCTGTTCATTGTGGCCATGATCCTGATGAAGGCAGATAGGATTGTCCGGGTACATCTCGGCTAGCGCTTCCACGATGCCGACGATCATCCGATCCCCGGCATAAACGTTGCGTACATTCAGGCTGGCTTGCAAGATCACCGGCGCGTCACAAGCACGCGCTGCGTTCATGATCGCCAGACCTTGTTCCATGTTTGAGATGTTGAAAGCAGGCACGCCGTAGCCATGTTCGGCAGCGTGATCAAGCAATTGTCGGAGGGTTATTAAAGGCATGTGTTTGGCTTCACTTTCGGAATTTTAGGTCATGGAATGTCGCGGCGCCTTCTTGAACGAAGAGCCCCCAAGCATCCGTGTTTGAGATATCGTAGACTCTAAACGAGGCGACCACTTGTCCCGCCACGAAACACTCGATGGCAGACCCGTTACGCAGGATCTGCACGCGATAACGTCCATCTTCGGGCGTAAAGGCCAATGGGCGTTCGACCAATGGGCTATCGATTTCTTGGCTGACTTCGATCCCGTGGCGTTCGTTCAGAACCAGACTGTCCCAAAGCGGGTCCATTGCGGCAGGCCAGCGATCAAAAACCACGCGTTCCTTCATCGGCTCGATGGCGAGACTATACCCGCTGTCGAGGTGATCACCGCCCCGCGGTTCGAGCAGGATGCCTACAGCTTCGGTGTTGGCAGTGGGCTCAATTACAACATCGAGCAACACGTCATCACGGTCCGGGCCATCCAGAAACGCGTATGCATAGGTGCCGGTGGCGTCGCACTGCGGGTTTTCGCCGTTGGTCCAGTCACCAAGCATCGGGCGAACCTCGTGTTCGACAGATGTGTCGTAGCTATCATCCACCTCTTGTGGCAGGCGGCTGACCAGCGTTCCGTCAGGCAAAGAGAGCAATTCGCGCGGGCTACCCAGTTCTCCGCCCCAGACCCAGCTACGCTTTGGGCCGTGGTGTTTACGGAATGGAATCCAGGCGAAACTGAAACGGCGATCACCGTCGCTGGCGGATTTCGCGGCATAAAAGCGGCGCCCATCAAGGCTGTCGAGCTTGCGACTTTCCCAAGGGCCGTCGGGCGACTTTGCAACCCGATAAAGCGTTTGCATCCGTTCCGAATAGCGGCTCTCCACCAGATACCACCAATCCCCCAGCTTGAAGATTTCGGGGCATTCCGGGCAATGGGTCAACATTGAAGAGGCCAGCGGAGGACCGACCACCCAGTTTTCCAGATCATGGGACGTGGCAATTGCCACACAGCCACGACGAAACTGCGGGCCTTCTTTCAGGCGCGCCGAAATCAGCATCTTGAAACAACCAGCGTTTTCGTCTCGGTAAACAAATGGATCGCGCCAATCGACGGTCTCGTACCATTGCGGATCAGGCGAGATTAGGGGATTGCCGCCGGATTTGTCCCAAGTTTTCATGTCAGTTGAGGTCGCCTTGCAGATCGTTTGCGGCGAGGCAGACTGGCGATTGTAGCCCGTGTAAAAGAAGTGAAAGACACCGTGGTGCTCAATAACCGAGCCCGTCCAGATGCCATCACCATCGCAATCCCCATGTGCACCGGGGCCGAACGCATCGGGCATAACTTTCCAGTTCACCAGGTCATCGGACTGCAAGTAGGCCGTTGAGACCCGGGCGCGCTCTACATATTCCCATGCGCCGACGGGGGGCTGGGAAAAGAACAGGTGCCATTTTCCATCATGGTAAAAGGGCATGGTATCGCCAGCAGCGGCACCTCTTTCGGGAGCATAGCCGAATAGTCTCATCGCGGACCTCCAAGTATTAGTTGATTGGGTGGTGCTCCCGACCTTTGTGGTCGGGAGC
>NZ_JBDMZG010000017.1:0-11742 GCF_039769035.1 Pacificibacter sp. | reverse complement strand
TTGATGTCAAAGCTCGCGCATTCCGCAATCGCCGCGATACCGGCATTACCAGGAGCGACGATCAGCTTGTCACATTTAGGGTTTTGCAGCACAGCCCACGCCAATGCATGTTCACGTCCGCCAGATCCGAGAATGAGAATGTTCATCGCGCCAAATTCCTATGCTTCACCTTTTGTTGTCCGCGTTCTAAAGTCAGACCTAAGCTGACACAAGTCCAACGACGATCAAACAAGGCGCGCTTTCCCTTATGTCCGACCTTTTCGAAGACGAGGCCCCAAAAGGCACCTCAAATGCCCCTGAATTTTCAGTTTCTGAACTTTCGGGTGCTGTGAAAAAGATGATCGAGGGCGAATTCGGATTCGTTCGTGTGCGCGCCGAAGTGGGGCGCGTGTCGTTGCCGCGCTCTGGGCACATGTATTTTGACCTCAAAGACGACAAAGCCGTGATCAATGCGGTGTCTTGGAAAGGCCAAGTCGCCAAAATGGAACACCGCCCCGAAGAGGGCATGGAGGTGATCGCGACAGGGCGCATGACCACCTTCCCTGGCGGGTCGCGTTACCAGCTGATCGTGGACAATATCGAGCCAGCGGGCGCGGGTGCGCTTATGGCCTTGTTGGAAAAGCGCAAGAAAGCACTGGCCGCCGAAGGGCTGTTCGATGCGGATCGCAAACAACAGATCCCCTATTTGCCCGAAGTGATCGGGGTCGTGACCTCGCCTTCTGGGGCGGTGATCCGCGATATTTTGCACCGTTTGCGCGACCGGTTTCCGCGCCATGTGCTTTTGTGGCCCGTGGCTGTGCAGGGGCAGAACTCGGCGCGCGAAGTGGCCAATGCGATTGAGCAATTCAATGCCATGCCCGAAGGTGGCCCAATGCCGCGTCCTGATTTGCTGATCGTGGCGCGCGGCGGTGGGTCTGTAGAAGACCTTTGGGGCTTTAACGAAGAGATCGTGGTGCGCGCAGCAGCGGCGTCGCAAATCCCGCTGATTTCAGCGGTGGGGCACGAAACCGATACGACTTTGATTGATTATGCGTCTGACAAACGCGCCCCAACGCCGACAGCCGCTGCGGAAATGGCTGTGCCTGTGCGCCGTGAGCTGTGGGTTTTGATCCAAGAACAAAAGGGCAGAATGGCCCGTGGTCTGACCCAAGGGTTGCAGCGCCGCAAACAGCGGTTGTCAGATTTGGCCCGCGTGATGCCTGCCAAAGATCGGCTTTTGGACGTGCCGCGCCAGCGCGTTGATCAAGCCGAAGTGCGCTTGGGCCAAGCCTTGGTGATGAACGTGAGCAACAAGCGCAATCAACTGACAACGTCGTCTGCTGGCCTGCGTGTGTCTGTCTTGAATTCACGGGTGGAACGCGGGGCCGAGCGCTTAAAGGCGCTGTCGCGCACGCTCGATCCAGCGCGTGCAGCAGACCTGATGCAGCGCAAACACGAGCAGTTCGCACAGTTGAGCGACCGTCTTCTGCGAGCCGCACGGGCACAAGAACAACAACGCCGCCAACGTCTTGATCGTCTTGAGGCCATGCGCCAAGCGATGGGGTACAAGGAAACGCTTAAACGTGGCTATGCAGTGATCCGTGATGCGTCAGATGGGCTTGTGACCTCTGCCGCAGATGCAGACAAAATGTTTGAGGTTGAGTTTGCCGATGGTCGCGTGGCTGTGGCAGGAGGCGCTTCACCTGTCGCGTCTGCGACTGCAAAATCAGAGAAACCTACGGCCAAGCCTCGACCCAAAAAGTCAAAACCGGCTGGCCCTGACCAAGGGTCTTTGTTTTAGGCGTTTTAGTTTTAAGGGCGTCTAAACGCCAAGCCCTGGTGCCATGCAGGCCAGAGGTCCGTCTGTTTGCGTCGCTTCATACAGCTCTGTTCCGCTTTCGCCGTTGAACACCGCCTTCAAACGCTCCCCTTCCAAATAAAAGCTCCAGCATTGCGGCGTGCCACCGTCTTCGTAGACGAAACAAATGTTGTCTTCTTTTTCATACCAAATGCCTTCCATGCAGGTGTCTGCATTATAGGCCCACCGCACACGGTTGTTTGGCAAATACTGCTCAGCCCCATAGACGCGGCCGTCTTCGGCGAAGGTGAGCGTTTTGCCTGTCGCATATGCATCAAATTGTGCGCCAGACAGCGGCTCGGATGCCGCCAGTGAGGTTGCGGAAAAGGCAAGAAGTGCGGCGGATATAAAAGCTGATTTCAACATGCGTAAACTGTGCCACCATAACGCCCCAAAGCGCCAATCACATTTTTGCAACGTGACTAATCTGAAGGTGCAGAGCTGTTTTCAATCTGCCGCATAACGCGGTCCACGCGGCGGTCCATCACACGTCTCCAAGTGCGTGGAAACAACGCCAGCGTTGCCATTGTCGGCAAGCCACGCGGCCACAGCGGCATGTCAGGCGTGATCGTCAGGCCTATGTACGGCGTCATCGGGTGCGCGTGGTGATCTGAATGACGTGGCGCATTCAACATCAACAAAGAACTAAACCAACGCGGGCTGTTCCATGAATGCATGGGGCCAACCGGTTCAAATTCGCCTGTTTCAAGCACGCGGCGGCGCAGGCCATAGTGTTGCACATAGTCGGACAACATCAATTGGCTTGATGCAAACAAAGACAGCGCGATGTAGGTCAGAAGCCCCCAAAAGCCGCCCAGAATAAAGGCCAAAACCAAACAGAGTGCGGAGCCGCCAAGATAGATCGCATAGGGATGGATCGTCTTGGTTTTCGCCCGCTTGCGCATCGCGTTTTCGACCATCAAGCCGGCTTTGAAAGACCCGATCCAAGCATGGGGCAAGAAACGATAAAAGCTCATGCCTTTCGGGGCAGAATTAGGATCCTTGTCGGTGGCCACAAACCGGTGGTGCACCTTCGGGTGCGCGGTTGTGTGATGCCCAAACAGGATGGAAATATAGACCCACGTTCCCAAAGCTCTCAGCCGTGGATCCGTGCGGTGCACAAGTTCATGCGCGTTTGAGTTCGAAACTTGCCCCATAAAGAGCCCCGTCGCAAAAAAGATCGCGACATGTTCCCCGATGCTCAATGCGCCGTTGGCCAAGACATAGACAACTATCGGCAGCAACACGAAATGCGATACAGCCAAGACCGTTGAGAGCCTATCTGCTGCGTGGTATTCGGTCTCTGCGTCTTCTGGATCAGTCGATAAATGCCCCATCATATCAAGAAGATATGAGAACATCATCGTCATATAGATCAAGGCCGCTCCGGTCCAAAACCCACCAAACAAAATTGCCAGTACCAACAAGACCACCGGCGCGAGGCTCGCAACAGCGAAAAAGCGCACAACATGCGCAGAGGTCTTAGGCTTTGAGTGTTGCATCGGTCATCCTAGGTTTTAACTCTTATTTACACATCAAAAGGTATCAAATCACAGGGGAAATCGACGCATCTTTGGAGCGTTGCTCTTCCATCTAAGGGGATTCGGCATTAAGTCTGCCTGAACTGGAAAAGGTTGGTGTAAATGTCGTTCTTTGGAAAGCTTAAAAAGCGCTTGATGAAAACGTCGTCCAAGTTGGACGAAGGGCTTGATGCGATCGTGCAAGACACGACCGAAGAGGACGTGCCTGCAACACAGGTTGAGGTGACGGACGCCCCCGATGCGCAGCCTGTCGTGGACGCGGATTTGCCTGACGCTGCACCAGCTGAAGTTGAAGCCCCGTCACAACCGGAAGAGCTGCCTGAAGACGTTAGCCTTGCTGCAACAGACATTCCTGAACCTGTTGACGCTGTCGCGGCTGAACCTGAAGAGGTTGAGCCTGCTGTAGAGGCCGCACCTGCCGAACTTACGCCAACCCCAGAAGCACCCGTTGAAGTGCAAAAAACCGCACCCGTGGCTGCACCAAAAGACGATGCACCCGCTATTGCAAAGCCGGGCCTGTTGGGCCGGATGCTTGGCCGCAAAGCCGCTGTTGCTGCGCCAAGACGTACGCTCGACGATGAGATGCTCGAAGAGCTTGAAGAATTGCTCATCACTGCGGACATGGGGGTGGAAACCTCGCTCCGCGTGACCGCTGCGATGGCCGAAGGACGCTTTGGCAAGAAGCTCTCTGCGCAAGAAATTAAGCAACTGATGGCGCGTGAAATTGCCCGCATCATGGAACCCGTTGCCACCCCAATGCCGATTTACCAAAAGACGCCGCAAGTTGTTTTGGTTGTGGGTGTGAATGGCTCCGGAAAAACGACCACAATTGGTAAGCTGGCATCGCAATTTCGTGCCGCTGGCAAATCCGTGGTGATTGCCGCTGGCGATACGTTTCGTGCGGCGGCCGTGGAACAATTGCAGGTTTGGGGCGAACGCGCAGGCGTGCCCGTCCTGACGGCTCCCGAAGGGTCTGATCCGGCCTCTTTGGCGTTTGACGCGATGACCGAAGCGCAAAACATCGGCGCAGATTTGTTGATGATCGATACGGCAGGGCGTTTGCAAAACCGCGCCGACTTGATGGAAGAACTGTCAAAAATCGTGCGTGTGATCCGCAAAAAAGACCCTTCTGCGCCGCACAACACATTGTTGGTTCTAGATGCAACCACTGGCCAAAATGCGCTCAATCAAGTCGAAGTTTTCCAAAACCTCGCTGATGTTTCTGGTTTGGTGATGACCAAACTGGACGGCACGGCGCGTGGTGGTGTTCTTGTCAGCTTGGCCGATAAATTTGGGTTGCCAATTCACGCGATTGGTGTGGGCGAGCAGATCGATGATCTTGCGCCCTTCGATCCCGAAGAATTTGCGGCCGCCCTCATGGGATTAGAAGAATGACACTCGAAATTCGCAAAGCCATCGGGCCGAACAATTGGGTTTCCGAAGGCGACGTTGTGGCGCGCCGTGAGGCCATGCAAGACCTGTTTTTCGATCATCCATTGTGCCCCGCACAAACCGAAGAAGAATGGCCTGAAGACCGCCAACTTTTCTCGGAGATGGTCGTCTTGGATGGCGCGCGTTTGGTCGGCACTGCGATGCTCGTGCTTGACCCTGAGCGTGAAGATATTCAGCTGCGGATTTTTGGGGTTGGTCTGGTCGACGATTATCGTTCCGATTTCATCGTCACCGCACTTGAGGAACAGCTGATCAAAGACAGCTATTTGGATGACAGCATTCCCTTTATCGAAGGGGCGGACGGTCGTTTGATCACCAATCCATCTGCAGATATCGAGGGTATTCCTTTGCGCCCACGTCGGCTTGCGGCGTAAAGGCTGCAAGGGATGAGCGATTGGATCATATCGCTTGAAGGCACGGATTTGGGGCATCAACTGGCGTTGATCCTTGCCATCTTGGCGGCCATTTTACATGCATTGTTTGGCGCCTTGCAAAAAGGGCGTCACGACCCGTGGCTATCGCGCGGCGCGATGGATTTTTGCTATGGTATTATCGCGGCACCCATAGCGTTGTTTGTCGTCCCTTGGCCAGAACCGCATATGTGGCCGATTTTTATCGGCGCTTGGGTCATTCACACGTTGTACAAAACGGCCCAAGGCTACACCTATTCCAAAGGGGCCTATACGGTCGTTTATCCTGTTGTGCGCGGCACGGGGCCTTTGTTTACGGTGATCGGCGCGGGCATTGTGTTTGGTGAACATTTTAACGCCACGCAATGGCTGGGTGTTGCTGTGCTGATCTCGGGGATTTTTGGTCTCGCGATTTACAATTTACGCACCATTACTGTGGGGCGTGACACCATGGTGCCGGCGCTCATGTTGGCGGTTTTGACCGGCAGTTTGGTTGCGCTTTACACCACCTATGACGCGTACGGCATTCGCGCGACCGCTGATCCCTTTACGTTTTTGGCTTGGTTTTTCTTTATTGACGGCTTTGTGATGCCAGTTGTCGCGGTGATGCGCTATCGTGGACTGGATGTGAAACCCGATCTTGGACCGCTTATGATGCGCGGTCTTTTGGGCGGCATCGTTGCTTATTTTTCCTTTGGATTCATTATGTTGGCGACAAGGTTGGACAACGTAGGGGAGGCCGCCGTCTTGCGCGAAACCTCGACGGTTTTCGCGGCACTGATTGGCTGGCTGGTGCTCAAAGAAAAGGTCGGGCCGCGCCGATTGCTGTTGATGGCTTTGATCGCCCTTGGCGCTGTGATAGTGGAAATGGGCGGATAAATTAGAGGGTCGATGATGTCAGAAAAGAACGTGAAACCTTGGGTGAAAACGGCGCTTGAAATGGGACCAATCTTGGCCTTTTTCATAGGATTCGTTTTGCTGAAAAATCGCGAATTCGTTGTGAACGGCGAGACGTATTCTGGCTTCATTGTGATGACAGCTGCGTTCATTCCTATTTTGGCCGCATCGACGTTGGTGCTGTGGCGTTTGACGGGCAAATTGTCGGCGATGCAGATTATGACCTTGGTGTTGGTCACAGTATTCGGTGGCTTGACGATTTGGCTCAACGACGAACGCTTTTTCAAAATGAAACCGACAATGATTTACACTATATTTGCCGCCATCCTTGGATTTGGCTTGCTGCGTGGCACAAGCTATTTGCGTCTGGTGATGGGGGATATGCTGCCCATGGATCACGCGGGTTGGATGAAACTGACCGTCCGAATGACGCTTTTGTTTGTGGGATTGGCACTGGCGAATGAGTTGGTGTGGCGCTTCTTTTCCACCGATGCATGGGTGAAATTTAAAACCTTTGGCCTGCCTTTGGTCATGTTCGGATTTTTCATGACGCAATCAGGTTTGATGGCGCGCCATTCCACGGCACCAGACGAAGAATAGGGTGGCCTAAGTACCGGTGACAGTGTAGGGCAGGTAGGCAATGGCGAGGGCCGCTTGACCCGTCAGTTTAACGCCTTCAATCAAAAGATCTTGGCCTGGAGCCCCTTCGATAATCCGCTTGGTCAGTTTGCCGGACCGGATCATCGACAACAGCGCGGGCGACGAAACATAGGTATCGTGTTGTAGAAAATCGCGTGATCCGACGTCGCTCACGTCCAACACGATTGCTCCCAGTTCGCGCAGATCCTCGATATCACCGGACGCGCCTACACGCGCGTGCCCGCCTGTGAGAACGGAAGAAAGCCGCAATGCGCGATCTCGATCCGAGTTCATCACCATGATGAATTGTTTTTTCAAGTCGAGGTCGGCCATTTGCGCGCGGAACACGTCCACATCAATATCGGGCTGCGCCAAAACCGCGCCGTCGATGCGAGACAATGTGTGCGTATCACCTTCGAGGGTCAGTCGCTTGAGAGCTTCCATCACAAGAAAGCCGCCCATCGAATGCCCCAAAAGCGTGATTTTGCGGGCCTGAGTGCGGGCCAGTGTCGCAAGTGTGTCCGCCAAAGCGCTGCGCGCGTAAAGGGCGCTGTCGCGGTCGTAACCATAGCGCGAAGCACGTGCAGCCGAGGGCCAGCTGAACAAGACAATTGGAATTTCCAAATTGAAGTCGGTGGACACCTGAGCCGCACGGAACACGGCGCCTGGATAGGACATGTTGTAGCCGTGCACAAAGACCAACAGATTTCCGCTGTCGTCGACCGATGTTTTGATGGCTTGGTTCACCCCCTGTGCAAAACCGGCGGGGCCATCGAATTTTTGGGTGCGGGCAACGAAAAATTGTTTGGCCGGATCGAGTTTACGAGCCGGAAATGAATATTCACCGAGTCTACGATCATCAGGGATGGAGACATCGTACTGCAGATACGCAAGGGTATCGGAGCGCCCTTCGATAAATTGCACCTTTGGGTCGGGCTCCATGGTGCGATTGGTCGCGACCAAAACGGAGCGCGTATTGGGTTGGCCCACAAAAGGCGCTGAGAACAGCTTGGGGCGCGGCGAACAACCCGCCAATCCGACAGCGCCCATGCTCAAGAGGCCTTTTGACACGTCGCGGCGCGTGAACGAGGTCATGTCAAAACGTCCTTGTTGTCTTTCAAACAGTTGCTTGCGGATTCAGCCTAGTGCTTTTTGCCAAACATGTGTTTTTGGGCGCCTTTGTCTTTTGTCACGTCCCTGCGACGATCCGAGCCCAAGGCGCGACCACGGATGACACCGGGGCGGTCGCCAACTGTTTGCAACCAGCGCGCCATATGTGGTTTGTCATCCAAGGTTTGTTGTTGACCTTCCCACAGGCTGGCCCATCCCCAGATGGCCATATCCGCGATAGAGTAGAAGTCACCAGCCACGTATTCGGTTTTCGCAAGTTGGCGATCTAATACGCCATAAAGTCTTGCGGTTTCATTGCGGTAGCGATCTTTGGCGTAAGGCAGATCATTGGGCGGATCCATGGCTGGCGCGTATTTTAGAAAGTGATGGGCTTGGCCTGCCATCGGACCAAGTCCACCCATTTGCCACATCAACCATTGATCCACAGCGATGCGGTCTCTTTGGGTTGGACCACAGAATTGGCCCGTTTTGCGCGCCAAATATTGCAAAATGGCGCCGCTTTCAAAGATAGAAATGGGCGCGCCATCTGGGCCATCGGGGTCGGTGATGGCGGGCATACGATTGTTGGGCGATATCTTCAAAAACTCAGGCGCAAATTGATCACCTGCACCGATATCGATGAAATGTGTGGTGTAAGGCAGGCCCAACTCTTCGAGCATAATGGACACTTTCCAGCCGTTGGGCGTGGGCCAATAGTATAGATCAATCGGGTTGGACATGGTGACTCCTTTTCGGATCACAATGCCGCCTTTCTCATAAATGGCAAGGAGATATGAATGTTTGGTCGTGCAATTAGTCGTGACCAGCGCGGCGCTGTTTGTTGCGGAATTTTTTGCCGCAAAACGTCAATTGGCAGCATCTCTGGTGCGCGGATCAAGTCTGAATAAAATGCAAAAATGCCGGGGCGGATATAGGCCGACCAATGGCAAATGCGCCGACTTGGGGCGGCAATGCGAAAGCCAAGCTCACGCAGCTGTTGCAAACAAACAGGATCATCAATTTGCACATCAACCCAATTTGGCGCAGCGCCACCGAGGCCAGCACCAAGCGCGATGTCAGCTTTTCCTGCCTTGCCAATGAGTGTCTCAAGCAGCGCGTCAAACAGATCATTCTCGCGCGAGGTGATGTTAATGATGTCTGTGGTTTGTCCTGCGGGGCTTTCCAATGCTTCCAGCGCGTTGCTTTTGAAATCAGCCGCAGCCAAGAGAATGGCGCGGCGCACGCTGCCTGATTTTGAGGCAGCGATCGCGCGCAGTGCGACCCGCGCGCCAAGCGAATGTCCGACCAAATAAACGGGTCGTTCTGCTGCCGCAATCAGTTCGGCCGCTGCATCGCCGACCTCTTGCGCTGCCGCGAAAGCGTTCCAAATACTGCCGCGCGCCGACCAGCCCAAAGCGATGCACAACCCTTCGTTGTCGATGCCGCGACCAAAGCCCAAATGCCGCGGCCAGCTCATCGCTTTCCAGCAAGATTTGGTCGGGTTGAGGGCCAAGATGTGCTGGTGCGGTGACACAGCTTTGCGCACTGGCGAGAATTTATACCCATGGATGCACATGACGATTGGCGCGTTTGGCGGCAGGATATCAAGTTGGTCTTGCAGGGCGCGAAAGGCGCATCCGCCGCCGTCTAATTCAAGGCGACCATTAACCAGATTGAGGCTCAGCAAAGGCATGGGCACGCTCCTTGACGGTCCGCCAGCCGTTCAGCTCAAGAAACGGATCCTGAGGCACGTCCGCTGGGGCGCGTTAACTTTGTTTTTGAGAGTGCATTCAGCATGCGACAGATCAGTGAAGGATTCTTTACAGCTGCGTTGCGTTGCGTGAAATTCGCCTTTGAACACAAAGTTGTCCCCGCGGATATTGACAGTGACACTGGCCCCCGATACCAAATCCCCAAGCACGTGGCGATTTGTTCACCGGATTGCGGGCCACGTTGGTGCATTTGTAAAAATGCGCTTGTAAATATGCCGCTAAAGAGGTCAGGACGAGACGCAATACGCGACCCCCGCTCTTGATCACGCTGGTACCTCAGTGGATCACACGGGGGTTTTTTATTGAAGATGAAGGAGCCGAACATGGGCAAATCAGATTGGAAAATGCGCACGAAATTGGTGCATGATGGCACGCGCCGCTCGCAATATGGCGAAGTGTCTGAGGCGATGTTCCTGACCCAAGGCTTTGTGTACGAGACTGCAGAAGCCGCAGAGCAGCGTTTCATTGAAGTTGGCTCTGATGAGTTCATTTATGCCCGCTATGGCAACCCGACAACGCGTATGTTCGAAGACCGGATGGCGTCCATCTTGGGTTTTGAAGATGCCTTTGCTTGTGCCTCGGGCATGGCGGCTGTGAACGGTGCTTTGACCTCATTGCTGAAAGCGGGCGATCACGTTGTGTCGTCGCGAGCTTTGTTTGGATCGTGTTTGTACATTCTCGAAGACGTCTTGGCGCGCTTCGGCGTGGAAATCACTTTGGTCGATGGCACGGACACTGCGTCGTGGGATGCGGCCATTCGCGATGACACAGCGCTGGTGTTTTTGGAAAGCATTTCCAACCCGACGCTCGAAGTGATCGACCTGAAACATGTCTGTGAAGTGGCTCATGCCAAAGGCGCTTTGGTTGTCGTAGATGACGCTATGGCGACGCCGATCTTTTCTTACGCGCAAAGCTGTGGCGCGGATTTGGCCGTGGTGTCGACCACCAAACATGTGGACGGGCAGGGGCGCGTTTTGGGCGGTATCATTGCAGGCTCACGCGACTTGATCCGTGGTCCGATTGAGGCCTACCTCAAACACACTGGCGGTGCGATGAGCCCGTTCCACGCTTGGGTTCAGCTGAAATCTTTGGAAACGCTTGATCTGCGTGTGCGCCAGCAATCTGGCACTGCCATGGCCATTGCCAATGCGCTCGAAGGTCACCCCAAGCTGAACGCCGTGCGCTTTCCAACCCATCCTGCACACCCGCAGTATGAATTGGCCAAATCCCAAGGCGAAAGTGCCGGCACAGTGTTGGCGATTGACGTCAAAGGCGGTAAGGACGCTTGTTTCAAGTTCTTGAACGCTTTGGATATTTTCACAATTTCCAACAATTTTGCCGATGCCAAATCCATCGCAACGCATCCTGCGACCACCACGCATTCGCGCCTTCCTGATGAGCAAAAAGACACGCTTGGCATCACGCCTGGTCTTGTGCGTTTGTCCGCAGGGCTGGAAGACGCTGATGATTTGATCGCAGATCTTCTGGCTGCTTTGGATGCCGCATAAGTCAGATCAACGCGCATGACGTCAGTCCCTCGATCAATCGCGGTCTTGGTATATTGCTTTCAAGCGTTTATATCGTGACGCAAGAGATTGAGGGACGACATGACAAAGCACCAATCCACAATGGAAACAGACGCGAAGCGTGCCAAGGCCGAAGATGCCCTTGAGGCGCTGCGCGTTTGGGCGCGTGGAGCCACGCCAACTGAGGTGGCCGAGCTTGATCCCGCAATTGCGCGGCTTTTGCCTGAGGCGCAGGATTTGGCCAATTACCCTGCGCTGCGGCGGGCGTATCCCGAAGATTTTGCCGTGGACGAAGCTTACCGCGACACCTTGCCAGATTTGCAGAACGGGCCTGAAAGCCTGATCAAAGGCGCGCGTCAGCATATCCAACATGTGGGCATTTCCAACTTTCGTCTGCCGATTCATTTCCATCGCCGCGATACCAGCGATTTGACGCTTGAGACTTCGGTCACGGGCACTGTGTCTTTGGACGCAGAGAAAAAAGGCATCAATATGTCCCGCATCATGCGGTCTTTTTACAAACACGCCGAACGGACATTTTCGTTTGATGTGATTGAA
>NZ_JBDMZG010000124.1:0-2862 GCF_039769035.1 Pacificibacter sp. | reverse complement strand
TGCCTCCGGTGCCGTTTGGGGTGCAAACCACAACTGGGCCGAAGTTCAGCAACGTCGCATCAATCGCGAAGGCGAAAACCCTGTGCCGCACTACTGGAAACACGTGCACTGGGTCTTTGGTGCAGACGGTCAAGAAGACTTCATTGAAAAGTCAAAAGGCATGAACCTGAACGGTCAGATGGAAAAAATCAAAGTGCCGTTCCTCGTCACGCATGGTGAGTTTGACCGCCAGATCTGCCTCGATTACGCGCACCAAAGCTACGACCAATTGGTCAACTCTCCACGTCGCGAGCTGAAAATCTTCACGCCACGCGAAGGTGGTGTTGAACATGTTGGCGCTGACAACATGAGCTTTGGCCGCCACTATATCGCTGATTGGTTTGCAGATACACTCGGTGGCCGTCTGGCATGAGCTACACGCTCCATTTCACACCTGGAACCTGCGCGCGCGTGCCTTTGGTCGCGCTCGCAGAATCTGGCGCGGAGTTTGACGTCAAACATGTGCAATTGATGAAAGGCGAACACAAACGCCCTGACTACCTTGCGAAGAACCTTGCTGGAAAAGTGCCTTTGCTGGAAACGCCTGAGGGGGCTTCGGCGCAGAACGTCGCCATTGCGCGTTATTTGGGATCAAAGTTTCCACAGTTGCTGCCACAAACAGACAATGCTTTTGCGGATGCAAAGATCACTGCCAACTTGGCATTTTGCGCGGACACATTGCACCCGATTGTAACCCGTATGCGGATGCCGATGTTCATCGCTGACGGCGATGAGGCACAGCAATCGGTGCGCGAAAAGGGCCACGCTGCCATGGTTATGATGGCCAAAGTTGTCGAAGACCAACTGGCCAATGGGCCATGGTGGTATGGCGATGAATGGTCCATCCAAGACGCCTATATCTACTGGATCTGGTTCCGCTTGCTCAGCGTGGATTATGATGTCAGCGTTCTGCCGAACTGGGCCGCCCATGCTGCCCGTATGGAAGAGCGCCCAGCGGTTCAACGCGCTTTGAAAATCGAAAACGATCTGTTGGAACAATCGACAGCTCAGTAGCACCAAAACACAGCAAACGATGCCCAATTGGCGTCGTTTGCACATATGCCTTTTGGCAACGAAAATGATCTTGAACGGTCTAGGATGTGCCGGCAAACATTGCTCGCGCATCTTTTCAGTCTTTGGATCCTTAGTGTCACAGCTTGGCCCAATTCCAGTGCCTTTAACGACGGAGAACACTTATGAAATTTGCGACTTTGCCAAATGGCACCCCAGATGGCCAACTGCATCTCGTCAGCCGCGACCTAACGCGCGCTACTGCGGCCAAAGATGTTGCGACCATGCAGGCCTTGATTGAAAACTGGGAGGCCTTGGCCCCTGCCCTTGAGGCGCAATACTCTGCCTTGAACGCAGGCGGCGGTGAGGCCTTTGATATGACACAAGCCTTAGCCCCTTTGCCGCGCGCTTGGCAGTGGCTCGATGGATCGGCCTATGAAAGTCACGGCGACTTGATGCAAAAAGTCTTCAAGATGGACCCTGTTCCGAAGGGCCGTCCTTTGATGTACCAAGGTATGTCCCACGAATTCTTGCCTGCAACGGCTGATGTGCCCTTTCCGTCTGAAGCGGACGGAATTGATATTGAAGGTGAATTCGGAATCATCTGTGACGCGGTCCCAATGGGCACTGACGCACAAACCACTCAAAGCCATATCCGCCTTTTGGTTCAGATCAACGACTGGTCATTGCGCACCATTGCGCCGGTGGAAATGAAAACTGGCTTCGGCTGGGTTCAAGCCAAACCTGCTTGTTCCGTCGCCCCCGTCGCGGTCACCCCAGATGAACTTGGGGATGCATGGCGCGATGCGCGGGTCGACCTGCCTTTGAAAGTTGATTTGAATGACACCCATTTTGGCGCGGCCGAGGGCTATCATATGGCATTCGGTTTTGATGAACTGATCGCTCATGCCGCAAAAACGCGCAAGCTTGTAGCAGGTACAATCATTGGGTCCGGCACGGTTTCGAACGAAAATTTCCGCGAAATCGGGTCATCCTGTATTGCCGAACGTCGTGGCATTGAAATGCTGGACACCGGTGCGCCTGTCACGCCGTACATGTCATTCGGTGATCGCGTTAAAATGGAATGCTCTGCACGTGATGGTGCTCCTATTTTTGGCGCGATTTCACAAACCGTTGTGGCGCAGTCGTAAGCGACGCTGCTCAGAAGCAACTGTTCGCAGCTGGCACATAACATATCTCAAGATGCAACAAGCGCGGCCCTTTGGAGCCGCGCTTGTTTTTTGTGTGCTTTTGTTCGGACATCTAGTCCTGTGGTTTGACCCTAAAGACCGCCAAATACAACGCAGGTGCGAAGACCAACGTAATCACAGTTCCTGCGATAATCCCGCCCATCATGGCAAAGGCCATCGGCCCCCAGAAAATCTGACGTGAAATCGGGATCAATGCCAAGCTGGCAGCGGCAGCTGTCAACAAGATGGGACGTGCCCGCGAGTCACTTGCTTCGAACACCGCGGTCCAAGCATCGCGACCTTTGCTGCGTAGCACTTCAATTTCGTTCACCAGAATAATCGAGTTCCGGATCAAAATCCCCACCAAAGCAAGCACGCCCAAAATCGCAACAAAACCAAGCGGCGCGCCCGATGGCACCAATGCGGCGACAACCCCGATCATCCCCAAAGGCGCAACACAGAACACGACGAAGGACAATCTAAAGCCCTGCATCTGAATCATCGTCAATGTGAGCATAATCAAAAGCATCACAGGGAACACGGCAAAGATCGGCGCTTGGCTGTCAGCACTGGCCTCAACAGCCCCGCCCACAACGGCTTTGTATCCGAAGGGCAATTGCGC